>JBILGP010000287.1:0-3762 GCA_044350985.1 Polaromonas sp.
GGGTTGTCTGCCGGCTTGAGCACGTCGAGTTCTTGCTGGGCAAAGTAGCCAATGCTCAGACCCTTGCCTTCGATGATTTGACCGGCCAGCGGCCTGAGATCTCGCGCAATGGTTTTGACCAAGGTGGATTTGCCCTGACCGTTCGCCCCCAAGATGCCGATGCGCTGACCGGCCAGCACCGACTTGCTGATTCCCTGCACGATCACGGTCGGCTCGCTCACGCCTTCTGGCGGCGGGTAGCCCACGCTGACCTCCTGCAGGCTGAGCATGGGGTTGGGCAAGCTCGCCGGTGGCCGAAATTCAAAGCTGAAGTCGGCCTCGGCCAGCAGCGGCGCGATCTTTTCCATGCGGTCCAGTGCCTTGACCCGGCTTTGGGCCTGCTTGGCCTTGCTGGCCTTGGCTTTGAAGCGCGCAATGAACTTTTGCAGGTGCGCGATCTTTTCCTGCTGCTTGGCCAAGGCCGACTGTTGCAGCGCCATTTTCTCGGCGCGCTGCTCCTCAAAGCTCGAGTAGTTGCCGCTGTAGCGCGTGAGCTGGGCGCTCTCAATGTGCAGCGTGACTTGCGTCACCGAGTCCAAGAACTCGCGGTCGTGGCTGATCACGATCAGCGTGCCGGCATAGCGCTGCAGCCAGCTCTCGAGCCAGACCAAGGCATCAAGGTCCAGGTGGTTGGTCGGCTCGTCGAGCAGCAGCAGGTCCGAGGGGCACATCAGCGCCCGGGCCAGTTGCAGGCGCATGCGCCAACCGCCGGAAAAGCTGTTGACCGGGTTGTCGAGTTCTGAGACCTTGAAACCGAGCCCCAAAATCAATGCCTGGGCCCTGGCCTTGGCATCGTGCTCGCCTGCGTCATACAGGTGCATGTAGGCGTTGGCCATGCGTTCGCCATCGCCGCTGTCGTTGGCCGCTTGTACTTCGGCCTGCGCGGCCACGAGGAGGGTATCGCCCTCGATCACAAAGTCGGTGGCCCCTTGTGAGGTCTCGGGCATGTCCTGCGCCACTTGGGCCAGACGCCACTGGGCCGGTACATCGAACTGGCCGCCGTCTTCGTGCAGCGTGCCATTGAACAGCGCAAACAAGGTGGATTTGCCCGCTCCGTTGCGGCCGACCAGGCCCACTTTTTCGCCGGGGTTGAGGGTGGCGTTGGCCTTGTCGAGCAAGACTTTGGCGCCGCGGCGCAGGACCACGTTTTTGAGGCTGATCATGAAGACGTGGGAACCTTATGGCAGTTGTTCGCGGGTGAGCAGCAGAACCTGTTCATCGCCTGCGCTGGTAGGCATCCAGACAGGACTCAGCGCGGGAAAAGCGCGTTCAAAATGATTGCGTTCGTTGCCGATCTCCAGCACCAGCACCCCCTCGTGACTGAGCCGCCTGGCCGCCTGCGCCAGCAACTGACGCACGAAGTCCATGCCGTCGGCGCCGCCGGCCAGGGCCAGCGAGGGCTCGGCCCTGAACTCTGCCGGCAAACGGGCCATGCTGTCGGCGTTCACATAGGGTGGATTGCAAATGATCAGGTCGTAGGGGCCGGCGCAGTGTTGCAGGCCGTCCGATTCGATCAGGGCGATGCGCTCGGCCAGGCGGTGCCGGTCCATATTGATCCGGGCCACGGCCAGTGCGTCCGAGCTGATGTCGGCGGCATCGATCTGCACGTCGGGGTAGGTGAGGGCACAGATGATGGCCAAGCTGCCATTGCCGGTACACAGATCGAGCACCCGGCGCGTTTCTGCGCTCAGCCACGTGTCAAGCGTGCCCTCGGTCATGAGCTCGGCGATGAAGGAGCGGGGAATGATGACCCGTTCGTCCACATAAAACGGCACGCCACACAGCCAGGCCTGGCGCGTCAGGTAGGCCGTGGGCGTGCGACGCTCGATGCGCTGGCTCAGCAGCTCTTGCACCCGTTGCGCGTCTTGCGCCCCGACCGTTTGCTGCCCAACATCTTGAAGGTCACTGTCCAGCGCAAGTCCCAGTGCCCAAAGCACCAGCCATGCGGCCTCGTCGAAGGTCGAAAGCGTGCCCTGGCCCAAGCCGTTTTCAGCCGTGATGCCAGCGGCGTCCAACTGCGCGGCTGCCGCTTCGATCAGCGGCAACACCCGTGCGGCCGGCGTCATGCGCCTGCCAAGCGCTCCAGCACGCCTTTGTAGATGTTCTTGAGCGGCTCTAGGTCGGCCACCGCGACGTGCTCGTCGATTTTGTGGATGCTGGCATTGATCGGTCCGAACTCCACCACTTGAGGGCAAATGCGCGCAATGAAGCGTCCGTCGCTGGTGCCGCCCGTTGTTGACAACTGGGGGGCAGCGCCGGTTTGCGCGGCAATCGACTCGCTCATGGCCTGCACCAGTGCGCCCGCAGGGGTCAGGAAGGGTTCGCCGCCAAGCGTCCAATCGAGGCTGTACTGCAGACCATGGCGCTTGAGCAGCGCTTCGAAGCGGGCCTTCAGGCCATTGGCGCTCGACTCGGTCGAGAAGCGAAAGTTGAAGTCGACGACCAATTCGCCCGGAATGACATTGCCTGCGCCCGTGCCGGCATGGATGTTCGACACCTGCCAGGAAGTGGCCGGGAAGTGGGCGTTGCCCCGGTCCCATTCGGTGGCGCACAGCTCGGCCAACGCCGGCGCGAACAGGTGGGTGGGGTTGCGCGCCAGTTGTGGGTAGGCGATGTGACCTTGCACGCCATGGATGCGCAATTTGCCGCTGAGTGTGCCGCGGCGCCCGTTTTTGATCATGTCACCCAGCCGATCGACACTGGTGGGCTCGCCCACGATGCAGTAGTCGAGCCGCTCGCCGCGCTGGGCCAGTTGCTCAACCACGACGAGTGTGCCGTCTTTGGACGGACCTTCCTCGTCGCTGGTGAGCAAGAACGCAATGGACAAGGCCGGTTCAGGGTGCTGCTGCAAAAACTCTTCTGTGGCCACCACCATGGCCGCCAAAGAGGTCTTCATGTCGGCCGCGCCCCGGCCGTAGAGCTGGCCGCCCCGGTGGCTGGGCACGAAGGGGGCGCTCGTCCACTGCTCCAGGGGCCCGGTGGGCACCACGTCGGTGTGCCCGGCAAACACCAAGGTGGGTGAGCCGGCCTTGCCGGCCCTACGCGCCCATAGGTTGCTGACCCGAAAGTCGGCCGGGCCGCTGTCCATGCGCTCGCAGACAAAATCCAGGCGCGCCAGGCGCTGACCCAGCAGCTGCAGGCAGCCGCCGTCTTCGGGCGTGACCGAGGCCCGGCTGATCAGGTCCTCGGTCAACTCCAGGGTGAAATTCATGCTGGTGCAGTTGGGCAGTGCCCGGCTCAGTCGCGCAGCAGGTCGTTCAGGCTGGTGGTGGCGCGGGTCTTTGCATCCACCCGCTTGACGATGACCGCGCAGTAAAGGCTGTACTTGCCGCCCGCTTTGGGCAGGTTGCCCGAAACCACCACCGATCCGGCGGGGATGCGTCCGTAGCTCACCGTGTCATTTTCGCGGTCGTAAATCGGCGTGCTCTGACCGATGTAGACGCCCATGGAAATGACCGAGTTTTCTTCGACGATGACGCCTTCGACCACTTCGGAGCGTGCGCCGATGAAGCAGTTGTCTTCAATGATGGTGGGGTTGGCCTGCAGCGGCTCGAGCACGCCACCGAGGCCGACGCCGCCAGAGAGGTGGACGTTGGCGCCGACTTGGGCGCAGCTGCCCACGGTGGCCCAGGTGTCGACCATCGTGCCCTCACCAACCCAGGCGCCGATGTTCACATAGCTGGGCATGAGGATCGCCCCTTTGGCGATGAAGCTGCCCCGCCG
>JBILGP010000288.1:0-3756 GCA_044350985.1 Polaromonas sp.
CCTGGTGGCCCATGCCGCGCAAGTGGGCGAGCACCTGCGCGCAGCCTTTGAGCGCGAGCTTGGCGGCCACCCGGGCCTCAAAGAAATCCGCGGCAAGGGCCTGATGATCGGTATCGACCTCAAGGTGCCGTGCAGCGAACTGATGGGCCGCGCCGCCGAGGCGGGCCTGCTGATCAGCGTGACGGCCGACAGCGTGATCCGGCTGGTGCCGCCGCTGATCATGACCGAGGCCCAAGCCGACGAGGTGGTCGCGATCTTGGTGCCGCTCATCCGCAGCTTGCTGGCAGAAAAAGGCCAGTCATGAGCCCTGCTTTGCCGGCGCTGCGTCATTACCTGCAGTTCAGCGACTTCAGCGCAGCTGAGTACGCCTACCTGTTCGAGCGTGCCGCGGTCATCAAACGCAAGTTCAAGGCCTATGAAAAGCACCACCCGCTGGCCGATCGCACTTTGGCGATGATCTTCGAGAAGGCCTCCACCCGCACGCGGGTGAGTTTTGAGGCGGGGATGTACCAGCTCGGCGGATCGGTGGTGCACCTGACCACCGGCGACAGTCAGCTCGGGCGGGCCGAGCCGATTGAAGACAGCGCCAAGGTGATCAGCCGCATGGTCGACCTGGTGATGATTCGCACCTACGAGCAAACCAAGATCGAGCGCTTTGCCCAGCACTCACGGGTGCCGGTGATCAACGGACTGACCAACGAGTTTCACCCCTGCCAGATTCTGGCCGACCTCTTTACCTTCATCGAGCACCGCGGCTCGATTGCCGGCAAAACCGTGGCTTGGGTGGGCGACGGCAACAACATGGCCAACACCTGGCTGCAAGCGGCCGAGTTGCTGGGCTTTACTGTGCACCTGAGCACGCCCAGCGGCTACGAAGTCGACCAAAGCGTCGCCGGCATCCGCTCAGGCGGCAGCTACAAGGTCTTTGCCGACCCCATGCAAGCGTGCGAAGGCGCCGACCTGGTGACCACCGATGTGTGGACCAGCATGGGTTTCGAGGCCGAGAACGAAGCGCGCAAAAAGGCCTTTGCCAACTGGTGCGTCAGCACCGAGATGATGGCCGTGGCCCAGCCCAACGCGCTGTTCATGCACTGCCTGCCCGCCCACCGCGGCGAAGAAGTGGCCGCCGATGTCATCGACGGGCCGCAATCGGTGGTGTGGGACGAAGCCGAGAACCGGCTGCATGTGCAAAAGGCCCTGATGGAGTTCCTGCTTCTCGGCCAACTCTGAGCTAGACAACGGGCTGCGCCGCCAAAGTAAGATCGCGGCCTGTCGCCAACAGCGCCCCAGGCGCCCAACACAAGGAGTTCATCATGGGCAAAGAGCAGCGCAACGAAAAGATGAGCAAAAAGCCGAAGAAAGACACCAGCCCGCCCAAGCCGTCGTCGCCTTCAGACCGACCAACTCCGCCGGTGACCTCGGTCATCCCCCGCGGTAAGGAAAAAAACAAGCTCAAGTGAGCCTTTGCGCTTGGGTGGGCTGACCGGCTCCCAGGCAACCCCGCCATCGTGCCGCGCCCTCAATTGCGCCGCCCGTCAATGGCGCCGCCGCTCAGTACAGCGGCATGCGCAGTGCGACGCGGGTTCCCGGCTGCTCGCTGTGCCAGGTCAGCTCCGCGTTGAGCAAGCGACTGCGCACCAGCATGCTTTTTTGGCCGCGCCCCTGGGGCGCACTTGCTGCGTCTGAGCCCTCTGGCCCCGGCGTGCGCAGGCCCGTGCCGTCGTCCTTGACGCTGGCCGTCAGCATCGATGCCGCCGCGTCAACGGTCAGATCGATCCAGATGTTTTGAGCGCGCGCATGCTTGAGCGCGTTATTGAGCGCCTCCTGAATGATGCGCAGCAAATGCAGCACGTTGCGCTGAGACATCTTGCCCGTGCCCCGGGTGTCAAGACTCCAGTGCAAGCGCGTCTGCGCATTGGCCAGCCGTTTTTGCACCCGAAACCGAAAGTCAACCAGGGCGGTTTCAAGATCGTGCTCGGTGTTGCCCAGCGCATCGACGATCAGGTACAGGTCTGAAATACTCTCGTCGAGCAACTGTGCCACGCCGGCCTGCGACATCGTGTTTTGCTCGACCATCATCTTGGCAATCACCAGTTGCGAGCCAAAACCATCGTGCATGTCTTGCATCAGGTCCTGGCGCTCCTGCATCTTGACGCGCTGGGTCTCGGTGGCCAGCAAGCGGGCGTGAACCTCCTCAAGCTCCAGGGTGCGCTGGGCCACACGCAACTCGAGCTCGCTGCCCAATTGCTGGGTTTGCACCAGGCTCATGGCCAGCAAGGTCAGCAGCGTGGCGCCAAACATGAACAAAACGCCGCCATAGGCATAAGGGATCAGGTAAATATCGACAGGCCCAACGCCAGCAGACAGCCAGTAGCGATGGCATCACTTACCTGGTTACGACCTCTGCATCCGTCAGCAGCACCCCGGTGGTTTTGAGACAAGGCGCGTTGGATGAAAGTTCTGCTACCACCACAATCCCGTCAAGCACAACCCTGGACTTGGATGGCCTGACCCTTGCACCGGGCGCGATGGTTTCTGTGGCGGTGCACGGCAACGCTGCTTACTTTTGGGACCACACGCAATTGGATCTGAAGGTTTCTCCTATCGCGTCTGTTATCGACCTAGGCGGCTTGGGCCAGTTGATCGCACCGGTACAAGTCGAGGGCAAGTGGTACTACCACTTGGACCGAAATGGGGACGGGACCACGGCCGGGGATGCTTACTACCGGGATACAGGAACTTATCGACTCAGCGAGATCTACGACCTCTTCAAGCAAGACGTCAATGGTGTTGCGGGGACTTCGACGAACGACACCTACCGCTACGCCACCGTCAATGGGGTCAAGTTGGCGTTGCCCACGCTGGGGACCAGCCCCAACGCGGGTTTGATGAACGGCACGGCCCTGAACAACGCGACCCAAACGAACCCCAGCTACGATGACTTGAGCGCCATCTGGGATGCCTACAACGGGACGCTGGTTGGGTCGTACTCGGGTCAGGGCCTCGACAGCAGCAACAGGGGCTCGGGCAACATCACCAGTGGCGCTCCTGGGGCATGGGTCAACGACTCCTACGTCTCGGCGACGCCTTGGGCGTCCAGCACCGACTATGCGGCTTTAAGGGTTTACGACGGCTTGGTCTTCAATCACGCCAACTGGCCCATGAACGTCGCCCTGCAAGTCCTGTAAGCCGCAGCACGCCAGCACCCAATGCCCAAGCCGCCGCTCGGACGCACCTTAAAGCGTCCCGCGGTGCCCATAGAGCCAGGGCAGGTCCATCAGCCTGTGACCCATCAGGCCCAGGGCGGCATTGCGGGCCCACTGCAAGGGGCCAGCCAGGTGAAAAATCTGCCCGTTGCGCCGCGAGCGCGCCTGTACCCGGGCGGCGCGTTGCCAGCGCTGCCCGGCGTAGTGGGCCAACGCTGCGGGGATGTCGGCCTGACTGGCCCCTAGGGCGGCTAGGGCTGCGCCCAGTTCGGCCGCGTCTTCCAGTGCCATCGCCGCACCCTGCGCCAGAAACGGCCGCATGGGGTGCGCTGCATCGCCCAGCAGCGCGATGCGGCCGGCTGCCATCTGCGCTGCGCTGGAAAGAGGTGCGCGGTCGTACAAAGACCAACGGCCCCAGGAGGGCGCGGCCTCGGCCAGAGCTTGCAAAGTGCTGCAGCAGTTCGCCAAGGCCTGCCGCACATCGGCCGCCGCACCCACATCGTCCCAGCCCGGCAGCTCTTGTAAAGCTGCGCCCTGCACGATCACCACC
>JBILGP010000289.1:0-3742 GCA_044350985.1 Polaromonas sp.
ATGCGCAGCGCCTGGCCGACATGCTCTGGACGCTCGACCAGTGCCCGGTGCCCGTGGTGGGCCGTGTGCAGGGCGACTGCTATGCCGGCGGCATGGGGTTGGCGTCCATCTGCGACGTACTGGTGGCCTCGCGCAACGTCACGTTTTGCCTGTCTGAGGCGCGGCTGGGTTTGCTGCCCGCCACGATCAGCCCCTATGTGATCCGCGCCATGGGCGCCCAGGCCGCGCGCCGCTACTTCACCACCGCGGAGCGCTTGAGCGCCGCACAAGCCCATGCCATGGGCCTGGTGCATGAGCTGTGCGAGCCCGAGGCCCTGGATGCCAAGGTGGCCGAGATCGTCGCCACGCTGGTGGCCAATGGCCCGGCCGCCGTCAAGGCCTGCAAGCGGCTGGTGCGTGACGTCGCCGGCCAAGACATCACCGAGGCCTTGCGCGCCGAGACCGCCCGGCGCATTGCCGACATCCGCGCCAGCGACGAAGGCAAGGAAGGCCTGCAGTCCTTTCTGGGCAAGCGTTCGCCCAACTGGCAGGTCTGACACAAGGAAACCCTCATGTTCAAAAAAATCCTGATCGCCAACCGAGGCGAAATCGCCTGTCGCGTGGCCGCTACCGCACGCCGCCTGGGCGTGCAAACCGTAGCGGTGTACTCCGATGCCGATGCCCAGGCCAAGCATGTGGCCGCCTGCGACGAGGCGGTGCATATCGGCGCCAGCGCCCCCAAAGACAGTTATCTGCAGTGGCAGCGCATCATCGATGCCGCTAAGGCCACGGGTGCGCAGGCCGTCCATCCGGGCTACGGCTTTTTGAGTGAAAACGAAGACTTCGCGCAGGCCTGCGCCGATGCGGGTCTGGTCTTCATCGGCCCGCCGGCCTCGAGCATCAAGGCCATGGGCCTCAAAGCCGAGTCCAAGCAGCTCATGGAAAAAGCCGGTGTGCCTCTGGTGCCGGGCTATCACGGCGCCAACCAGGACGCGGCCCTGCTCAAAGCTGAGGCCGACCGCATCGGTTACCCGGTGCTCATCAAGGCCAGCGCTGGCGGCGGTGGCAAGGGCATGCGCGCCGTGGAAAAGGCCGAGGACTTTGCCGATGCACTGGCAAGCTGCAAGCGCGAGGCCATCAACAGTTTTGGCGATGACGCGGTGCTGATCGAGAAATACGTGCAGCGCCCGCGCCATATTGAAATTCAGGTGTTTGCCGATACCCAGGGCCAGTGTGTCTATTTGCACGAGCGCGACTGCTCGGTGCAGCGGCGCCACCAGAAGGTGCTGGAAGAGGCTCCTGCCCCTGGCATGAGCGAGCACCTGAGAAGGCAGATGGGCGAGGCCGCCGTGGCCGCAGCCCAGGCCGTGGGCTACGTGGGTGCGGGCACGGTGGAGTTCATCGTGGAGGGGCTCGAGGGTGTTGTGGATGCCGTCCCCGCCGCCGGGCCGCCCCAAGGCGGGGCAGCCCCCTCGGGGGGCAGCGACCCGCGCGAGCGGCGGAGCGTGGGGGCACATTTTTACTTTATGGAGATGAACACCCGGCTGCAGGTCGAGCATCCGGTGACCGAGGCGATTACAGGTCTGGACCTGGTCGAGTGGCAGTTGCGGGTGGCCGCTGGCCAGCCGCTGCCGATGAGCCAGGATCAGATTCCCATGCGTGGCCACGCCATCGAGGCGCGCATCTGCGCCGAAAACCCCGACAAGCAATTTCTGCCGGCCACCGGGGTGCTGCAGGTGTATGCCAAGCCGGCGTCCACCTCCTTCGAGCCAGGCCCGGTGCGCATCGACGATGGCGTGCGCCAGGGCGATGCGATCAGCCCCTTCTACGACTCCATGGTGGCCAAGCTCATCGTGCATGGCGACACGCGCGAGCAGGCCCTGGCCCGGCTCGATGCTGCTTTGGCCGAGCTGCACATCGTGGGCCTGAACACCAATGTGCAGTTTCTGCGCCATGTGCTGGCCACCGAGTCGTTTTCGCGCGCCAAGCTCGACACCGCGCTGATCCCGCGCGAGGCTGCGCGGCTGTTTGACCAAGAGCCCCTGGGCGCGGCGCTGGCCATGGCTGCGGTGGTGGCGCATGTGGTGCAGGCCGAGCAGGCGCTGGCCGGCGACGATCCTTTCAGCGCCCGCGACGGCTGGTGCTCGCATGGCGTTGCGCGGCGTCGTTTCGAATTTGAATTTGCCGGCGAGCGGCTGCGCGCCGAGCTTGGCTACGGCCGAGACGGCTTGCTGCTGGCCCTGGGTGAGCAGGCCCCACAGCCCTTGCGCACCGAGCGGCGCGGCAGCGAGCTGGTGCTGCATCTGGGTGCGCGCAGCGAGCGCACGCGCCTGTATTGGCAAGGCGAGGTGGCCCATGTGTTCAGCCCACGAGGCGCCACGCGCATCACCCTGATCGACGCCCTGGCCCATGCCAGCGGCGCCGACCAGGAGGGCGGCCGTTTGAGCGCCCCCATGCCCGGCAAGATCGTCGGCTTTCTGGTCAAGGCCGGCGACAAGGTCAGCAAGGGCCAGGCCCTGGCCGTGATGGAGGCGATGAAGATGGAACACACGATTGCAGCGCCGGCCGACGGCCAGATTGGTGAACTGCTCTACGCGCCGGGTGATCAGGTCAGCGAGGGGGCGGAGTTGTTGAAAATGGCGAGCTGATTCTTTTTGATTTCCTTTTCCTTCCTCCCCCGCTGGGGGAGGGTTGGGGTGGAGGCATCACAGGCGTTTCCTTGTGCGAGCCCTCAGCCCAACCTTCTGCCAGGGGAGCCAGGGGGATGCACCCAATATGCGCATTCTTTTTTACGACCTCAGCAGTTCGGCCGAGCCCTGGCTGGCTCAGCTGCGCGCGGCTTTTCCGCAGGCCCAGGTTGAGCTCTGGCAGCCCGGCGCCGCGCTGGCCGATTACGCCCTGGTGTGGGCGCCGCCGCAGCAGTTGCTCGACGAGCAGACCGCGCTCAAGGCGCTGTTCAACATCGGCGCGGGCGTTGATGCCTTGATGCAGCGGCGCTTGCCGCCAGGCGTGCCCATCTTTCGGCTCGACGATGCCGGCATGGCGGTGCAGATGGCCGAATACGTTTGCCAGGCGGTCATTCGCCACTTTCGGGGGCTCGACCGGGTTCAGGCCGATGCGCGCGAAGGCCGCTGGCAGCAACCCAAGCCGCTGCGTCGCAGCGACTTTCCTGTGGGCGTGATGGGCCTGGGCGTGCTCGGTCAGCGCGTGCTGGCGGCGCTCAAGGTGTTCGAATTTCCCTTGCTGGGCTGGAGCCGCACGCCCCACCGTCTGGACGGTGTGCACACTTACAGCGGCCCTGGTCAGCTTCAGGAGTTTTTGGCCGGCACCCGGGTGCTGGTCAACCTGCTGCCGCTGACGACCGAGACCGAAAACATCCTCAACCGCCAGACGCTCTCGCAGCTCAAGCCGGGCGGCTATCTGATAAATGTCGCCCGGGGCCGCCATCTGGTCGATGAAGACCTGCTGGCCGTGCTGGCCAGCGGCCAGCTCAGCGGCGCCACGCTCGACGTGTTTCGCCAGGAGCCGCTGCCTGCGGAGCACCCTTTTTGGCGTCACCCGGCCATCAGCCTGACCCCGCACACCTCGGCGCGCACCTTGCGCGACGAAAGCGTGGCACAGATCGTTGCCAAGATCCACCGTCTGCAGGCCGGGGATGCTCCGCACAGCCTGGGGGGCTGGGTGAAAACCGAATTACGATACTGACCCCCAAGGAGCAGTCCATGAAATACCCTTCGCGCGTCAAGCTCGTCGATGTCGGCCC
>JBILGP010000290.1:0-3739 GCA_044350985.1 Polaromonas sp.
GGCAGTACCGGCGTGAAGGCAAAGCGGCCCATGCCCATGGCCACCGCCAGACAAGCCAGCCCGGTCAGGGCCACGCGCAGGGCCTGCCGCTGCGCCGTCTCGGCTGGACTCAAGCGCGCAAGCTCTCAAAAAAGCCGTCGAGGCGCTCGATCCACTTCGCTTTGGCCGCATCGGCCGCAAAGCTCGCTTGCAGACTGTTGCGCGCCAGGATGTAGGCATGGCTGGCCTGCAGCCCCAGCGCGTCGAAGGTCTGCACAAAGTTCTGGTTCACATAGCCGCCGAAATAGGCCGGGTCGTCCGAATTGACGGTCGCGACGATGCCCGCTTCTAGCAATTGCCCCAGGCTATGAGACTTCAGATCGGGGTAGACGCACAGCTTGATGTTCGACAGCGGGCAGACCGTCAGTGCAATACCTTGCGACGCCAGGCGCTGCATCAGGGCCCGATCTCGCGTGGCTTGTACCCCGTGGTCGATGCGCTCGACCTGCAGCAGATCGAGCGCGGTGTGGATGTAAGCCGGCGGGCCTTCTTCGCCCGCATGGGCCACGCGGTGCAAGCCCAGCTCACCGCAGCGCTTGAAGATTCGGGCAAATTTTTCGGGTGGATGTCCGACCTCGCTCGAGTCCAGGCCCACGCCGATGAAATGCTCGCGCAGTGGGAGGGCCTGCTCCAGGGTGGCAAAGGCGTCGTCTTCGCTGAGGTGGCGCAGAAAGCACAAGATGAGTGAGGCGCTTACGCCCAGCTTTGGGCCCGCATCGCGGCAGGCCCGCGACAGCCCCAGGATCACTGTGGCCATGTCCACGCCGCGGCTGGTGTGGGTCTGCGGATCAAAAAACAGCTCGGCATGGACCACATGGTCGGCCGCCGCTTTTTCGAGGTAGGCCCAGGCCATGTCGTAGAAGTCTTGTTCCTTGAGCAGCACGCTGGCGCCGGCGTAGTAGATGTCCAGAAAGCTCTGCAAGTTGGTGAAGGCGTAGGCTGCGCGCAAGGCCTCGACGTTGGCGTAGGGCAGCGCAACGCCGTTGCGTTGGGCCAGCGCAAAAATCATCTCGGGCTCTAGCGAGCCTTCGATGTGGATGTGCAATTCGGCCTTGGGCATGCGCCGCAGCACAACGGGCATACGCTCGTGGGCGATGGGCGCGACGGCGGGCAGGGCAGGGCTCGGTTTCATCAGCAAACTCCGTAGGTGATGCCCAGCTGGCGCAGGTGGCGCCGGTAGGCCAAAGAAAGGCGATCGACGCTGGCGTGCAGTTCGCTGCGCGCATCCAGGGGCAGGCGGCGCGGCCGCTGTGATTCGAGCACCGGCTGGTCCTGGGTGAAGATGGTGTGCTGAAAGGCGCGCAGCGATGCGTCGCTGCTCTCAAAGTCGGCCATTGCCAGGCGAAACCACACGCGGCAGCTTTCCTCGCTGACCGGGCAGATGAACAGTGCAATGGCCTCCTGCCAGCCTGGGGGCAAGGCGCTGCCGGCTTCAGGCACCTTGGTCAGCACCGCGCTGTAGGGGCCAGTGACTTCGTAGCCGTAGCCGATCTGGGCGCCTTCGGTGGCATGCAGGTTCGAGCGCGGCTGCCAGGCCTTGCAGCCGTGAGCGCGCACGCCGGTGGCGGTCTCCTCGACCTCGTAGGGCTCGATTTCGGGGCGCTGCAGGTCACCGAGCCAGCCGTCATGGACAAAGCCGAAGTGGGCCATGTCGAGGAAGTTTTCGACCACCCGCGGCGCACTGGTGGCCACGTCGTAGGGCCCGCAGTTGACTTGCCGCAGTCCGGGGTGCTCGCCACAAAAATCGGGCAGCGGCGCGCCTTCGGCCTGCGGGGTCTGCAGCCGCACCCAGATCAGCCCGTAGCGCTCGCAGGCTTCATGGGTGGCCGCGCAGTGGCTGGGCGGGGGCTGGAACTCGGGCAGCGCAGGCACGCGCTGGCATTGCCCCCGGGCATCGAATTGCCAGCCGTGATAGGCGCATTGCAGCGTCTGGCCTTGCACGCGCCCGAGCGACAGGCGCGCGCCGCGGTGGGGGCAGCGGTCGGCCCAGGCCCGCACCTGTCCGCCCTCGGGCCGCCACAGCACGAGGTCCTGATCGAGCAGCCGAACCCCCAGGGGCGCAGCGCCCAGATCGTCTTGCAGGGCCACCGGATGCCATAAGGTTTTTTCAATCATGCGGGAATCATCGCCGAAAAAAAGACGCAAAAAAAGCTGCCCGAAGGCAGCTTTTTGGGGGCCAGGGCAGGCTTACTTGCCAGCCGGCACCTTGCCTTCGACGCCCTTGACGTAGAAGTCCACCTTGTCGAGCCAGGCCTGATCGGCCTTCTGGTCTTTGGCCAGACGCTCCTTGCCGGTGTTGTCGACCACAGGGCCGGTGAAGGGGTTGAAGCTGCCGTCCTTGAGGCCGGCCTTGATTTCATCGACCCGCTTCTTGGCATCCTCAGGCACCACGTCGGCGATCTTGATCAGATCGTTCAGGCCTTCCTTGACGCCCCAGACGGTGCGCTCGGTCTTCCAGCTGCCAGCCTTGACCTCTTCGATGGCCTTGATGTAGTAGGGCGCCCAGTTGACGATGGCCGAGCCCAGGTGGGCTTTGGGCCCGAAGCTGCTCATGTCGCTGTCCCAGCCGAAGGCGTACTTGCCGTTCTTCTCGGCCGTTTGCAGCACGGCGGTGGAGTCGGTGTTTTGCAGCAGCACGTCGGCCTTCTGATTGATCAGGCTCTGCGCCGCCTCGCTCTCCTTGCCCGGGTCGTACCAGGTGCTGACCCAGACCACTTTGGTGCGGATTTTCGGGTTGACGCTTTGCGCGCCCAGGGTGAAGGCGTTGATGTTGCGCAGCACCTCAGGAATGGGGAAGGAGCCCACGAAGCCCAGGACGTTGGTCTTGGTCATCTTGCCTGCGATCACGCCGGCCATGTAGGTGTCTTGGTAGAAGCTGGCATCGTAGATGCGCATATTGGGCGCGGTCTTGTAGCCGGTGGCGTGCTCGAGCTTGACGTCCGGGAAGTCGGCCGCCACTTTGAGCATGGGCTCCATGTAGCCAAACGAGGTGGCGAAGATGATCTTGTTGCCTTGCTGCGCCAACTCGCGGATCACGCGCTCGGCGTCCGCACCCTCGGGCACTTTCTCGACAAACGTGGTCTTGACGGCGTCCCCAAACTTGGCCTCGACCGCCTTGCGACCCTGGTCGTGTGCGAAGGACCAGCCGGCATCACCGACAGGGCCGACGTAGATCCAGGCAGCCTTGAGCGGCTCGGGCTTGGGTGCGGCCGCTGGCTTGGGTTCTTCCTTTTTGCCGCAGCCAACCAAAACCGCGGCAGCCACGGTGCTCAGGGCCGCCAGTTTCAGGACGGAGCGCTTGGACACAAGGGTCATGTCTATTCCTTCTGGGTGTAAAAAAAAGTGGGGTGAAAAGGCAAACGCGGATTATGAACCGGGATGAAAGGGCTTGCCCAGTGAGGCGGGCATGTTGACCCGGATCCATGTAGGGTTGCGAGAGATCAAAACCAGCACCACGATGGTGGCGACATAGGGCAGGGCGGTCAGCCACTCGCTGGCGATCTGAACGCCCGCGCTTTGCAGGTGAAATTGCAGCATGGTCAAGCCTCCAAACAGGTAGGCACCAAGCAAGACCCGGGCCGGTCGCCAGGTGGCAAAGGTGGTCAAGGCCAGCGCGATCCAGCCGCGCCCGGCCACCATGCCCTCGACCCACAGCGGCGTGTAGATCACCGAGAGGTAAGCCCCGGCCAGACCGCACAGG
>JBILGP010000291.1:0-3730 GCA_044350985.1 Polaromonas sp.
GACCCGCACCGCCCTGACGGCCACGCAGGTCATCACGCGATTGACGCAACTCAATGGCGAGCGGGCGCAAGGCTGGCGGGTGATCGATGGCGCCCTGGAAAAGTCGTTTGAATTTGCTGACTTTCACCAGACCATGGCTTTTGTCAACGCGGTGGCTTTTATCGCCCATCGCCAAGACCACCACCCCGATGTGCAGCTGAGCTACGGCCGCTGCACGGTGCGCTGGCAAACCCACGATGTGGCCGCGCTTTCGGCGAGCGATTTTCTCTGCGCGGCCAAGGTCGACGCCCTGCTGGATTGAGGCCGCAGCAAGCGCCCCGCAAGCAGACCGGCCAGCCCACCCGGGACGCGCTGGTGGTGGCCAGCTTTGGTCGGCATGTGCTGATCGAGACGCCGCAGGGCCAGCGATTGCTGTGTCACCCCCGAGGCAAAAAAAACGAGGCGGTCGTCGGCGATCGGGTGCGCTGGCTGCCCAGCCAGGACGAAGGCACGATCGAGTCCATCGAGCCCAGGCGCAACCTGCTGTACCGGCAAGACGAGCTGCGCACCAAGTCCTTTGCCGCCAATTTGGACCAGGTCTTGATTCTGGTGGCCGCAGAGCCAGAGTTTTCGGCCAGCCAGCTCAGCCGGGCCCTGATCGCGGCCCGGGCGCAAGGCATCAGCGCCCTGATCGCACTCAACAAAAAAGACCTGGGCGAGAGCTTCACCCGTGCCTGGAACAAGCTGGCGCCATATCGGGCCATGGGTGAGGCGGTGCTGCCTCTGGCGGTGCAGCCCGGCGCAGCGACCCCCCCAGATCTGGCCGACCTGCCCGAGCGCCTGCAAGGCAAGACCACGCTGGTGCTCGGCCCATCGGGCGCCGGCAAGAGCAGCCTGATCAACGCCCTGGTGCCCGAGGCCGGCGCGCTGACGGCACAAATCTCGCAAGCCCTGGGCACTGGGCGCCACACCACCACCCGAACCAGCTTGTATTGGCTCGATCCACAGCGCGGCGCGGCCCTGATCGACTCGCCGGGCTTTCAGGAGTTTGGTCTGCAGCACATCGAACCGATGGCTCTGGCCAGCCTCATGCCCGACTTCAAGGCCCATGCGCAGGCGTGCCGCTTCCACAACTGCACGCACCGGCAAGAGCCCGGCTGCGCGGTCATCGCCGAGCAGCAGAGCAGCGGCAGCGCCATCAGCGAACAGCGCTACCGGATCTACCTTGAGTTGTTTGAAGAGTTGTCGCGCCCGCCACGCTACTAAATGGCCGCCCGCACACGGGCATGAAGACCGACTCAGCCCAACAAGCGGGCCAGGGTCAACAGGGCCAGCAGCACCATCCACAGCACCACCGATCGCCAGACCAGGCCGACCACGCTGCGCAAATGGGCGAGCTCGGGAGGCCGGCCTGAGGCGCCCAGAAGCCCCAGGGGCTCGGGCAGCGGCGCATCAGGCGCCTCAGGCGCAGATGCCGGCAGCGGCGAGCCCCCCAAGCGCACCTGAACCGCACCGGCAGTCGCCGCAAGCACCACGGCCTGGTTGCGCTCCACCGAGGCCCAAGGATGGCCGACAAGGCTTTGGGCGCATTGGCGCCAACTGTCGACCGCATCTTCAAAACTGCCGACCACGGCAAATGCAACGGCGGTCATGCGGGCGGGCAGGTAGTCGATGAGAGCCCAGGCCTGCCTTGCCACGCGCAGCAAGGCGGGGCTGACGCCTTCGCCGGGCTGACTGCTCTTGTGGCTCCAGTAGCGCGAGGCGAATTCGCTCAAGCGGTAGAGCACGGCGCCGGCCGGCCCCAGACCGAGCGCCGCGCCAATACAGTAGCAGCTGAGCACACCGAAGACATGGCGGTGCGCCGCCAGCACCGAATGCTCGATCACATGGCGCACGATTTCGCTGCGCGGCAGTTGCCCCACGTCAACTTGCTGCCAGCGCGCCAGAGCCGCGCGGGCCTGGTCCTCGTCGCCCACATCCAGCGCGTCGCGTATCGCGGTAAAGTGGTGGCTGAACTGCCGAAAACCCAGGGTCAGATAGAGCAGGCCCACATTCCAAAGGTAGGCCAGCACCGGATGGAGCTGCCACAACAGGTGGTGCAGACCCATGGCCAGCACGGCCGGCACCGCAACGGCCGCAGTCCAGGCCAGGTAGCCATGCGCAGTGCGGCCTGCATCGAGGTTGCCGCTGACGGCACGCACCCAGGCGCGCAAGCCGGTGTGCAGCAAGTTGGCCGGGCTCAGCGGCCTGGCCTGCTCGAGCACCAAGGCCAGCAAAACAGCAAGAAAACTCATGGCTGCGATGATATCGCCGGCCCGGTGGCCAAGCTCAACTGAGCAAAAACCGGTACAAATTGCGCAGCATGCCGGCCGTTGCGCCCCAGATGTAACGCTCTCGCTGCTGCGCATCGGTCCAGGGCATGGACAACCACCGGCGGGCCTGGCCTTCGAGAAAAGCCTCGTGGTGGCGATGGTGGGCAGGATTCATCAGGTAGGGCAGAGGCACCTCGAACACATCGGCCACCTCGGCCGGGTTGGCCTGCACTTCAAAGCCAGGCTGCACCAAGGCCACCACCGGCGTGACAACAAAAGCCGTTCCGGTCACATAGATCGGCAGCGTGCCCAGCACCTCTACATGGCGGCTCGCCAGTCCGACCTCTTCCTGCGCCTCACGCAAGGCCGTGTGCACCACATCCGGATCGCCGGCGTCCATGCGCCCGCCCGGAAACGCGATCTGACCGGAGTGATTGGACAGGTTCTGACCCCGCTCGGTCAGCAGCAAGGTCAACCCGCCCTCGCGCAGCACCAAGGGCACCAGCACCGCCGCTGCGGCCGACTTGCGCTCGGGCAAGGGCGCCTCGCGCACGATCTCGGGGGTCCAGGCCGGCGGATCGGCAAAGTGCCGGCGCAAACCCAAGGCAGTGAGCCGCTCGGTAGGCACCGGCGGCAAGCCGGCGTCCACCTGATGCGGCGCCACGGTGCGCGGGTCAAATCGCTCGAGCGAAGTCATGAGGGGAGACAGACACAAAAAAAGCCGCTTGGAGCAGCGGCTTTTGGTTCGATGGCAAGGTGCACTTGCACCAGGATCAGGCAGCCTTGGCGCCGAGCTTTTCCTTGATGCGAGCCGATTTGCCGCTGCGATCGCGCAGGTAGTACAGCTTGGCACGGCGCACGTCACCACGGCGCTTGACCTCGATCTTGGCAATCAGCGGGCTGTAGACCTGGAAAGTGCGCTCAACGCCCTCGCCGTTGGAGATCTTGCGCACGATGAAACTCGAGTTCAAGCCACGGTTGCGCTTGGCGATGACCACGCCTTCGAAGGCCTGCACGCGCTTGCGGTTGCCTTCAACCACGTTGACGCTGACGATGACGGTGTCGCCAGGGGCATAGGCCGGAATGGTCTTGTTCAGACGAGCAATTTCTTCCTGCTCGAGGGTTGCGATGAGATTCATGAGGCTTCCTCAGTTGTCTTTTTCGTTCATGCACGCGCTGCACTAAAGACCGCAAATCCGTGGTGCTGTCGCAAAGCCTGGGCTTGCTCGACGCCGCATCGGTTGCAGTGGCCGCCAGAGGACCGAAAAGCCCTCGAGTATAGCCGATCAGCTCTCAGGGTCCGCAACCGCCCGCCCCTGGCGCCCAAGCAGGGCCAAGTCCCGCGCGGTCAAATGCCCGCTGCTGCGGGCCTTTTGCAACAAATCCGGGCGCTGGCGCTCGGTCAGCAGCAGGCTTTGCTCGCGCCGCCACTGCGCGAT
>JBILGP010000292.1:0-3724 GCA_044350985.1 Polaromonas sp.
CGACAGTGCGGCCAGCGCGTCCACGCTGTGGCGGCCGGCGATGACGGTATCGGCCACGCCGAAGGCCATGATGGCCAACTGCCCCACCAACACCGTGGCCGCATGGCGCCCCAGGATCTTGAGTTCACTCACGGGGGCTGCGGCGGTAGATCAGCAGGTCGTCGCTTTTCTCGGTGGGCCGGCGCGCTGCCGCCACCAAAGTCCACAAGCTCGGATCGAGCTCACGCCGAAAGCGCCCCTGAGCTTGCCGGTCGACCAGCAGCGCAGGACATTGCGGCTGCAACTGTGCCACCCGCAACTCCAGGTTGCCGTGGTAGCGCA
Source organism: Polaromonas sp. (assembly GCA_044350985.1). Lineage (GTDB taxonomy): Bacteria > Pseudomonadota > Gammaproteobacteria > Burkholderiales > Burkholderiaceae_C > Polaromonas. Next base: position 322 of record JBILGP010000292.1, read on the forward strand.
GGGCGGCCTCCTGCGCCGTCGACAAGCCCAAAGTCTCTGCGCAGGCCTGGCGATCGACGTAGCGGGTCACTTGGCGCACCAGGGGTTGGTAGCCACGGGCAAAGTCGAGCAGGGGCAGCCACAAGCTCATCAGCAGCACCCAGCACAAGGTGGCACCGCCGGCCGGCAGGACCAGGGACTTCCAGATCGCGCTGCGATGGCGGCCGGTGCGCCATTTGACCAGCCAGGCCCAGGCCAGGCTGGCCAGCACGGCCACGATCAGGGCCAGCAGCGAAAAACTCGCTTCAAACCCGGGTGCCAAACGCGCCACATTGGCCGCAGGTTTTTGGGGCACGCCGGTTTGCAGCGCGATCCAGATGACCCAGATCGTCAGGCCGCAGACGGAGAAAAAAAGCAACGTGAACCAGTCGATCAGTGCAGCCACGCTGCGCTTGAGCGTGGGCAGTGCGAAGGCGGCCAGGCAGGCCAGCGCGGGCAAAGCGAGCAACAGGCCGCGGTCGGATGCGGTGGTCATCAAGGTCGAGACGCACACCACAGTGAAGAACCACAGGGGCAAGGCCACATGCCGGCTGCCGAGCTGACGGCGCCATTGCCAGAGGGTCCATAAGGCCAGGGGCCAGGCCGGCCACATGAACCAGACAAACAGACGCAGCAGGGCCAACAGCGACTTTTGGGCCGCGGCCTGACCCCATTGGTCGGTGTCCACGCGCCAGTGCCACAAGCCCAGCAGCCAGGCCAGCAGCACGCTGGCTGCAGCCAGAGCCATGATCAGCACGCTCCAGCGCGCCATGGGCCAGCCGCGGGCGCGGCGGTCCCACAGCTCGATCAGGCCAGCTCCCAGGCCAAACAGCAGGGCCACGGTGGGCGCGCCGCTGAGCGCCAGGCCGACCAAGGCCGCAGCGGCGACTGTCGCGTTGCGCAAGCCGTGCGACTGCGGCCCGGCGGCCAGCGCATAAAAGAGCAGGGCGGTAAAGCCGAGCTGCGCCAGGGCCGGGGTGGTTTCGTGAGCCAGCTGGGCCAGACCCAGACAGGCCAGCAGGGCCAGCAGGGCCGCGTCGGCCAAGGCGCGGGCGTAGTCGCGTGGGTTGGCTTCGCCGCCGAAGGCAAAGGCCACGGGCTGCGCCTGTGGGCTGCGCGCGAGGTGGTAGACGGCGTACCAGGTCGCAGCCAGTGTCAGCGCCAGCAGAGCCATGAAGGGCAGCCGCGACGCCAGGTCGGCGGGCAGGAAGGGCAATAGACGGATCGCGCCGGCGCCCAGCCAAAAAGGCAGCAGACTGTCGTAGCCGGCGTGCTGGGCCGCGGTCTGCGGCTCGAGCCAGTCGCTCAGGCCCAGCACCAACTCCTGCATCGTGCCGAAGGCGCTTGCATCGGCCGACTTCCAGGGGCCGCGGCCGACAAAGCCGGCCAGCACATAGGCGATACAAAACAGCCAAAGCGCCGCCCGGGGCAGTCGCCTGACGGCGGCATTGGCAACGATGGCAGGGGAGGGGCGCTTCAAGGCAGATCGGGCTCAGGTCGAATGGCTTTGTATTTTGCCCCCACGCCGGCCGCCGCAAGGCCTGGGTCGACCGCCCGGTCCGGGCCACCGACACGCGTGAGACGCATGAGACAAAAAAAAGCAGCCTGCTTGCAGGCTGCTTTTGTTGGAGGCGCCAAGCGCTTACTTGGCCGCTGCGCTCTTGCCAAAGCGGTTGCGGAACTTCTCGACGCGACCGCCCATGTTGTCCACCGACTTTTGGGTGCCGGTGTAGAAGGGGTGCGATTCGCTCGAGGTGTCGAGCTTGAACAGCGGAAGCTCACGCCCGTCGTCCATCTTGATCATCTCTTTGGTGTTCGCGCACGAGCGGGTGACGAACTTGAAGTTGTTGGACATGTCCAAGAAACAAACTTCGCGGTAGTTGGGATGTATGCCGTCTTTCATGGTCTTTCCTTGTCAGCTGCGGCAGCCACTGCCAGCACCGGCCGGCAACACTTTCCGCAAAGCCCTCTATTGTGTCATATTTTGCGCCAGGCCCCTGGGGGCTTGGGGGTGGGCTGCAGATGCCCGATCACCCGCCCCGGCGCATCATGTCGAAAAATTCGTGGTTGTTCTTGGTCGCCTTCATGTTCTTGAGCATCAGCTCCATGGATTCGATTTCATCCATGTTGTACATGAACTGGCGCAGGATGCGTGACTTTTGCAAAATCTCCGGCGCCAGCAGCAACTCTTCCTTGCGTGTGCCGCTGCGGTTGAGGTTGATGGCCGGAAACACACGCTTTTCGTAGAGGCGCCGGTCCAGGTGGATTTCGCAGTTACCGGTGCCCTTGAATTCTTCGAAGATCACCTCGTCCATTCGGCTGCCGGTGTCGACCAGTGCGGTGCCGATGATGGTCAGGCTGCCGCCTTCCTCGATTTTGCGGGCGGCACCGAAAAAGCGTTTGGGCCGCTGCAGTGCGTTGGCGTCCACGCCGCCGGTGAGAACCTTGCCGGAGGAGGGCAGCACATTGTTGTAAGCCCTGGCCAGGCGCGTGATCGAGTCGAGCAAGATGACCACATCCTTGCCCAATTCGACCAAACGCTTGGCCCGCTCGATCACCATTTCGGCCACATGCACGTGGCGAGCGGCCGGTTCGTCGAAGGTCGATGAGATCACTTCGGCGCGCACGCTGCGCTGCATCTCAGTGACCTCTTCAGGGCGCTCGTCGACCAGCAGCACCATCATCTCGACTTCGGGGTAGTTGGCGGTGATCGCATGGGCGATGTTTTGCATCATCACCGTCTTGCCCGATTTCGGGGGCGCCACCAGCAGGGCCCGTTGGCCTTTGCCGATGGGCGCGATGATGTCGATGATGCGGCTGGTGAGGTTTTCCTCGGCCTTGATGTCACGTTCGAGCTTGAACTGCTCGCGCGGGAACAAGGGCGTGAGGTTCTCGAACATCACCTTGTGCTTGTTCTGCTCGGGCGCCAGGTTGTTGATCTTGTCGAGCTTGTTGAGCGCAAAGTAGCGCTCGCCATCTTTGGGCGTGCGCACCTCGCCTTCGATCATGTCGCCGGTGTGCAGGTTGAAGCGGCGGATCTGGCTGGGGCTGATGTAGATGTCGTCGGTCGAAGCGGTGTAGCTCGAATCCGGATCGCGCAGGAAGCCAAAACCGTCGGGCAGCACCTCGAGTACGCCGTCGGCCACGATGGTCTCGCCGGTCTTGGCGCGCTTTTTGATGATCGCAAACATCAGCTCCTGCTTGCGCATGCGGCCGACGTTTTCGATCTCAAGGGCCTCGGCCTGCTTGAGCACTTCCGACACGTGCTGTGCCTTGAGTTCCTTCAGATGCATGGGTGATCCTGCGTCAGAGCTCATCCCCGGCGGGGATGCAAAAGAAAAGGGATGGGGGGAGCTTGCGACAAGGGGCAGCGCAGGCCGGTCGG
>JBILGP010000293.1:0-3721 GCA_044350985.1 Polaromonas sp.
TCTCGGCGGCCACCGGCAAACGCTACCGCTCGCTGCCCCTGAAGAACCACGGGCTCAACCTGGCTCGCGCATGAGGGTGGCGCCCTTCGGGGCGCTGCTTGCGCTGGCTTGTTGGTGTGCCGGCGCGGCGGCGCAGGCACAGCAGCCGGCCAGCCCGGCGCTGGACGTGGCCAGCATCGAGCGCGGTCGTGCGCTCTTGGCCAATCGCCACGAGACCGGCTGCGTGCTCTGCCACGTGGTGCCCGGCTTTGCGGCCGGTGGCGAGCTGGGCCCTTCGCTGGCCGGGATTGCGCAGCGCGGTGCAGCCGCGCAACTGCGCCAGCGCATTGCCGATGCCCGCTTGTTCAACCCGCACACCATCATGCCGGTCTATGGCAACGCCAGTGGCTTGCAGTCGGTGGCGCCGGCCTACCAGGGGCAGCCGGTGCTCAGCGCGCAAGGCCTGGACGACATCGTGGCTTACCTGATGGCGGTGGCGCGATAAGCCGAGCTGGGCAAGAATAGACAGACCATGACACCTTCCGAGCACAGCACCGACAGCCTCGCAGGGCAAGCGGCAGCTTGGCCGCAGCGGCGCTCGCTGTGCCGTGCCTTGTTGGGTGCGGCTGCGGTCGTCGCCAGCCCTCTTGTCCAGGCCCAGCGCATGTACTCGGGCACGCTGCTGAGCCTGCCGCAGATGATGGACCCCATCGTCGCCGGCCGGCCGCTGCGTGAGGGCGGGGTGCTGCTCGACATTCCGGTGCTGGTGGACAACGGTTTTCTGGTGCCCGCTCGTGTGGTGGTCGACAGCCCCATGACCGAGCAGAACCACGTTACCCACTTGTACCTTCTGTCTCAGCGCAACCCGGTCACCCAAATGGCGCTGTTTCACATGGGGCCGTGGAGCGGGCGAGCCGAGATCAGCACCCGGCTGCGCCTGGCCGGCTCACAAAAGGTGGTGGCGCTCGCACGGCTGTCCAGCGGCAGCTTTGTCTGGCAGCAAACCGAGGTGATCGTGACCGAGTCGGCCTGTGTGGACGGAACCTGAGCCATGAGTCAGGCCCGCATGCAACTGCCCAGCCGCGTTCAGTCGGGCGAGCTCGTCAAGGCCCGTTTGCTGGTGGCCCATCCCATGGAGACGGGCTATTTGCAAGACCTCAATGGCCGCACCATTGCGCGCAACGTGATCCGCGAGCTCACCTGCGACTACGGCGGGCGCCAGGTGTTTCGGGTCGAGCCGTCTTCGGGGATTTCGGGCAATCCGTTTTTCGAGTTCTTCTTTCGCGCCGAACAATCGGGCGAGCTGCTGGTGCGCTGGGTCGATGACCAGGGCCTGCAGGGCCAGTTGCGCCAGATGCTGCAAGTGCAGCCGCCGGCTTCGCGCCCCGCTTCTTGAGCGCCATGCTTGGGCGCGCCGCCTTGTTGGTCCTGGCCCTCTTGATGGGCCCGGCGGCAGCGCAGCAGCGGGTGATTCCCTTGAGCGAAGTGCGCTCTGGCCTGAGTTACGCTGGCGCCGATGTGCGCGCCTTGCAGGCCGATGAGTTTGGCAACCCGGCCCAGCTGTGGCTGATGCGCGGCGAGCAGCGCTGGAGCGAGGCTGTCGGTGCGGCCGGCAAGAGCTGCCAAAGCTGTCATGGCGCAGTGGGCGACTCGATGCGCGGCGTCGCCGCACGTTATCCGGCGCTTGCGCGCAGCAGCGGCCAGTTGATGAATCTGGAGGACCGCATCCGGCAGTGCCGCAGCCAGCGGCAGCAGGGCCCTGAGCTGGCCTTTGAGTCTGATGACCTGTTGGCGCTGAGTTTGTACGTCACGCAGGCCTCGGCCGGCATGGCGCTACAGGTCGATGTTGCTGGCGCGGCCTGGTCCCATTTGCAGCAGGGCGAGCGCTTGTTCATGCAGCGGCGCGGCCAGCTCAATTTGGCCTGCACCCACTGCCACGATCAAAACCACGGCAAGCGCTTCTACACCGACCCGCTCAGCCAGGGGCAGCCCAATGGCTATCCGTTGTTTCGCATGGAGTGGCAAAAGGTCGGCTCGCTCGAGCGCAGGCTTCGCAGCTGCCTGGTGGGCGTGCGTGCGCAAGTGCCGCCCTGGGGCGCGCTCGAGATGCGGCAGTTGGCGCTTTACCTGGGTTGGCGCGGCCAGGGGCTGGCGATTGAGGCGCCGGCGGTGCGCAAGTAGCGCAGCCTGTGCGGCTGTGGGCTTAGCTGCCGCAACTGGCCGTGCCGCAGGCAGCCGCCTCACCGCTGGGTGTGGGGCTTGCCGTGGGGGCTCGGCTCATCTGGCCGGTGAGTGGATCGAAGCCTACTTGATCGAGGTGCCAGGTCAGCATCGCGTCCATGGTCTGTGCATGTTGGGCAAACCATTTGCCCAGCTCGGGCAGGATTTCGCGTGTCAGCTCCAGATCGCCCTCTTCGCGGGCGCGGCGCAGCAACTCTTGCATCGTCTGGATCACCACCTGGTGCTGCGTACCGTGGCAATGCTGCGGGCCAAAGGCGCTGGCCTTCATCCAGTCGTCTTCCATCGCGAAGTGCTCCACCGTGTGCTCGAACAGCGCTTGCAGCCGCGCGATCAGGCGGGCGTCGTCAGCCGCTTCGGCCTGGCCCAGCAGGTCGATGAATTCCTGATGGGTCTGGTCGAGAACGGCGTGGCCCAGAGCGAGGTCTTGCGACCAGCTCAGGCTGGGGGCGGCGGTGGTGTTCATGCGCGGCCTTGGCTTGTGGCGGGGGTCAGAGCATAACGCGCCCGGGCGGGCACGATCAGGCGCGCTCGAAAATGGCGGCGATGCCCTGCCCACCGCCGATGCACATGGTCACCAGCGCGTAGCGCCCGCCGATGCGCTCGAGCTCATGCAAGGCCTTGACCGTGATGAGCGCGCCGGTTGCGCCGATCGGGTGGCCCAGCGAAATGCCCGAGCCGTTGGGGTTGACCTTGGCCGGATCGAGACCCAGTTCTTGGGTCACCGCGCAGGCCTGCGCGGCAAAGGCTTCGTTGGCCTCGATCACATCCAGGTCGGCGGCCTTCAGGCCGGTCTTCTTGAGCACCAACTGCGTGGCCGAGATCGGGCCCACGCCCATGTACTTCGGGTCGAGCCCGGTGTGCGCGTACCCGACCAGGCGGGCCATGGCTTTGGCGCCCCGGGCGCGCGCGGCGCCTGCTTCCATCAGCACGACGGCGGCGGCGGCATCGTTGATGCCCGATGCGTTGCCGGCGGTGACGCTGCCGTTTTCCTTCAAGAACACGGGCTTGAGCTTGGCAAAGTCTTGCGCGGTCGCGCCGGTTCGGAAATGCTCGTCGGTGGCATAGGCGACGTCGCCCTTCTTGCTCTTGAGCATGACGGGGACGATCTGGTCTTTGAAATAGCCGGCGGCGGTGGCTTTTTCGGCCCGGTTGTGGCTGCTCAGCGCCAGCGCGTCTTGCATTTCGCGGGTGATGCCGTATTTGGCCGCGACGTTCTCGGCCGTCACGCCCATGTGGATGCCATGGAAGGGGTCGTGCAAGGCGCCGATCATCATGTCGACCAGCTTGGCATCGCCCATACGTGCGCCCCAGCGCGCCGTCAGGCTGGCAAACGGTGCGCGGCTCATGTTTTCAGCGCCCCCGCCAATGGCCACATCGCAGTCGCCGAGCAAGATGGCCTGGCTGGCCGAGACGATGGCTTGCAGCCCCGATCCGCACAGGCGGTTGACGTTCATTGCGGGCGTGCCTTCGGCGCAGCCCCCGTTGATCGCCGCCACCCGCG
>JBILGP010000294.1:0-3719 GCA_044350985.1 Polaromonas sp.
ATGAGGCTGGCGCTGCCGCCATGCGCTTGGCCGGGCGACTGGCCTCTGAGGTCCTCGACTACCTCAGCCCCTTTGTCAAGCCTGGCATCACCACCAACGAAATCGACCGCCTGGCGCACCAGTACATGACACAGGTGCAGGGCACGGTGCCGGCCCCACTGGGCTACCAGCCGCCGGGTTACGCGCCCTACCCCAAGTCGCTGTGCACCTCGGTCAACCATGTGGTATGCCACGGCATCCCCAACGACAAGGCGCTCAAAAAGGGCGACATCGTCAATATCGATGTGACGGTCATCAAGGATGGCTGGCACGGCGACACCTCGCGCATGTTTCTGGTGGGTGAGTGTTCCATCGCGGCCAAACGCTTGTGCCAGGTCACTTATGAAGCGATGTGGCACGGCATCGCAAAAGTGCGTCCCGGCGCGCGACTCGGCGACATCGGACATGCGATCCAGGTCTTTGCCGAGCGCCAAGGCTATAGCATCGTGCGCGAGTTTTGCGGTCACGGCATCGGGCAAAAGTTTCACGAAGAGCCGCAGGTTCTGCACTATGGCCGGCCGGGAACACTGGAGGTGCTGCACCCGGGCATGGTCTTTACGATCGAACCCATGATCAATCTGGGCAAACGCGACATCAAGGACGGCCCGGAAAAAGACGGGTGGACCATCGTCACGCGCGATCATTCGCTGTCGGCGCAATGGGAGCACACGGTGCTCGTCACCCCGGACGGCTACGAGGTGCTCACGGTTTCGGCCGGCAGTCCGGCCCTGCCCGAATTTATGGCCGCAGCGGCCAGGGCCTGATCCCGCCCTCGAGCGCGCCCCCACAAGCGCCCATGACCCAAGCCGCGCCAGTCGATCCGCTGCCCCAGTGGCGCCTGGCTTACCGCCAGGGCAAGTCGCAGCTGCTCGCTGGAGCGGCGCAGGGCGCCTCGGTGCGCGGCGTGCGTTCGATCTTGCGCAAGCTCGCGCGCCACACCGATGCCACCTTGAAGATCTTGTGGCAGCACGCGGGCTTTGGCGCCGACTGCAGCCTGGTGGCTGTGGGCGGCTACGGCCGCGGCGAGCTGTTTCCCGCCTCAGATGTCGATGTGCTGCTGTTGCTGCCCGAAAAGGCCGACCTGGAAGCGCCCGATCTCGACGGCCTGACGCTGCGCCAGCGCCTTGAGCGCTTCATCAGCCTGTGCTGGGACTGCGGCCTTGAAATCGGCTCGAGCGTGCGCACACCCGAAGAATGCCTTGAGGAAGCACGAGGCGACATCACGATTGCCACCTCCATGCTAGAGGCCCGCTTCGTCGCTGGCTCGCGCGCGCACTGCACCAGTCTGATCCAGCGGCTGGCCGAGCAGTTGCAGCCGCGCGACTTTTTTGTGGCCAAGACGCTCGAGATGCGCCAGCGGCACACGAAATACGAGGACACGCCCTACTCGCTCGAGCCCAACTGCAAGGAGTCGCCCGGCGGCTTGCGCGACCTGCAAATGGTCCTCTGGGTGGCGCGGGCGGCAGGCCTGGGCCGCAATTGGGGCGAACTGGCGGCCCATGGGCTGGTCACGCCCTTCGAGGTGCGACGCATCAAGGCCAATGAAGCACTGCTCAGCCTGATTCGCATCAGGCTTCACTTGCTGGCAGGGCGGCGCGAAGACCGTCTCGTGTTCGATCTGCAAACGGCTGTGGCCGAGTCGTTTGGCTATCGACCGGTGCTCGACGCCGACGGGCGGGTGCAGCGCGGCACCATGCGGGTCAGTGAAATGCTGATGCGCCGGTACTACTGGGCGGCCAAGGCGGTGGCCCAGCTCAACCAGATTTTGCTGCTCAACATTGAGGAGCGGCTGGCACCGAGCCACTACCCACTGCGCTCGATCAACGAGCGTTTCTCCGATCGCGGCGGCCAGCTCGAGGTCGCCAGCGACGATCTGTACCGCAAACATCCGCAGGCCATCTTGGAAACCTTTTGGCTCCATGCCAGCACGCCCGGCCTGCGCGGCCTGTCAGCGCGCACCTTGAGGGCTCTGTACAACGCCCGTGGCAGCATGGACGCGCGCTTTCGGCGTGATCCGGTCAATCGGCAGACCTTCCTGAAAATCCTGCAGCAGCCCGAGGGCATCACCCATGCCATGCGTCTGATGAACCAGACCTCGGTGCTCGGGCGCTATTTGTGGGTCTTTCGCCGCATCGTCGGCCAGATGCAGCACGACCTGTTCCATGTCTACACGGTTGATCAGCATATCTTGATGGTGCTGCGCAATGTCCGGCGGTTTTTCATGGCCGAGCATTCGCATGAGTACCCCGCCTGCTCGCAGCTTGCAGCCGGTTGGGACAAGCCTTGGATTCTTTACATCGCCGCACTGTTTCATGACATCGCCAAGGGGCGTGGCGGCGACCACTCCGATCTGGGCAGCCGCGATGTGCGATTGTTTTGCAAGCAGCATGGCATCGATCGCCCAGACGCCCGGCTGATCGAGTTTTTGGTCGCCGAACACCTGACCATGAGCCGGATCGCACAAAAAGAGGATCTGAGCGACCCCGATGTCATCGGGGCCTTTGCCAAGCGCGTGGGCAATGAGCGCTATTTGACTGCGCTGTACCTGCTCACCGTGGCCGATATTCGCGGCACCAGCCCCAAGGTCTGGAATGCCTGGAAGGGCAAGTTGCTCGCCGACCTGTACCGTTACACCCTGCGCGTGCTCGGCGGACGCGCCCCTGACGCAGATGCCGAGATCGAAGCGCGCAAGCGAGATGCCCTGCAGTTGCTGGCCTTGCACAGCCAGCCCTTTGAATCGCACAAGGCCCTGTGGGACACGCTCGATGTGAGCTACTTCATGCGCCACGACGCGGCCGATATCGCCTGGCATGCAAGGCAGCTGTCGCGCCATGTCGGGCAGGGCCAGCCCATCGTGCGCGCACGCGCGTCATCGACCGGCGAGGGGCTGCAGGTGGCCGTCTACACGCCCGACCAGAGTGATCTCTTCGCCCGCATCTGCGGCTACTTTGACCAGGCTGGCTTTTCGATTCTCGATGCGCGCATCCACACGGCTAACAACGGCTACGCGCTCGACACCTTTCAGGTCGTCAGCGCCAGCCTGGCAGAGCATCCTCGCGAGCTGACCGCCCTGATTGAGGCGCAGCTCGGCGGCACGCTGCAGCAAGCCGGCGCCCTGCCCTCGCCCAGTCGGGGCCGGGTGTCACGGCGCGTCAAGAGCTTTCCCGTCGCCCCACGGGTGACCCTGCGTCCCGACGAGAAAGCCCAGCGCTGGCTGCTGAGCATTTCCGCCAGCGACCGGGTCGGCCTGCTCTACTCCATCGCCCGCGTGCTGGCCAGCCACCGCCTCAATCTGCGCCTGGCCAAGGTCACCACCTTGGGCGAACGGGTGGAAGACACCTTTTTGATCGATGGCCCGGAGCTGCAGCAAAACAAGGCACAGATCGAGATCGAAACCGAGCTGCTGCAAGCGTTGCAGGCCTGAGGCCGACTCGCACAGCTCGGCGGCAGACGCACCCTGCAGTGCTCAGGCCGTGGGCCGCTGTGTCCGGGATCAGTCGTCAGAGGCTACATCGAGCCCAGGAAACAGGACCTCGGTAAAACCGAACCGGGTAAAGTCGCGCACCCGCATGGGATAGAGCACGCCCAACAAGTGGTCGCATTCGTGCTGGACCACCCGCGCATGAAAACCCTCGACGCTGCGATCGATGATCTGCCCTTCGGGATCGACCCCCTGGTAT
>JBILGP010000295.1:0-3717 GCA_044350985.1 Polaromonas sp.
GTCGATCTTGCGGCCGCCCCCGGCGATGAAGGCGCGCAGACTGTCGCGCAACGTGGCCTTGATGAGGCAAAACACCGGCTGATTGCGCACGACAGCGTCTTCTTCAATCGCCGCGGCCATGGCCAGCTTGCAGCCCTGGCGGTCAAGGGCTTGGGCCAATCGTTCAACGAGGTCGGTTGGAAACAGCGGCGTGTCGCAGGCCACCGTGCACAGGTAGGGCGTTTGGCAATGCTCGAGGCCGGCCAGAAAGCCGGCCAGGGGGCCGGCAAACTCCCCCGCATCGGCGCTGTCGGGCCAGACCGGCGCCCCCCAGGCCGCGTACTCTTGTAGATGCCGGTTGGCGTTGATCGCGGTCGTGCCCACTTGCGCTGCCAGCCTGGCCAGGCAGTGGCGCGCCAGCGGCTCGCCGCGAAAGCTCTGCATGCCTTTGTCGAGCCCGCCCATGCGCAGGCCACGCCCGCCGGCCAGCACCAGGCCTGTGATGTCGCCGGCCAATGGCATTTAGCCTCCGATGTAGCTCATTTCCACCCGGCGCTCGCCGCCTGCGGCCGACGCGCTGGCGCGCAGCTGGGAATAGCGATCGCTGCGCTGCTGCCAGATCAGGCCAATCGCGCCGGCAATCTGCTCGTCGCTGTAGGCGCCTCGCAGCAGCGCGCGCAAATCGTGCCCCTGGCTGGCGAAAAGGCACAAAAACAGCTTGCCCTCGGTGGACAGCCGGGCCCGGTTGCAACTACCGCAGAACGCCTGGGTGACGCTGCTGATCACGCCAATTTCGCCTTGCCCGTCGTCATAGCGCCAGCGCTGGGCGGTCTCGCCGGGCTGGCTGGCCTCAAGGGGCTGCAGGGCGTAATGCTGTGCGATGCGCTCGATCACCTGCGCCGATGGAAGGACCTCGTCCATGCGCCAGCCGTTGGTCGCGCCCACGTCCATGTACTCGATAAAGCGCAGCACACTGCCGGTGCCACGGAAATGGCGGGCCATCGGCACGATCTCGTGGTCGTTGGTGCCGCGCTTGACCACCATATTGACCTTGAGCGGTGCCAGCCCCACGTTTTGCGCCACCTCTATGCCGTGCAGCACATCGGCCACCGGGAAATCCACATCGTTCATGCGCCGAAAGACCGCATCGTCCAGGCCGTCCAGGCTGACCGTTACCCGACGCAGGCCCGCATCCTTGAGGGCTTGGGCTTTCTTGGCCAGCAGCGAGCCATTGGTGGTCAGCGTGATGTCCAGCGGCTGCCCATCGGTCGTGCGCAGCTCGGCCAGCATGCCGATGAGCACCTCGATGTTCTTGCGCAGCAGCGGCTCGCCGCCGGTCAGGCGGATCTTGCGCACGCCGTGCGCCACGAAAAGGCGGGCCAGGCGCGTGATTTCCTCAAAGCTCAGCAGCGAGCTTTGGGGCAAAAACACATAGTCCTTGTCAAACACCTCGCGCGGCATGCAGTAGCTGCAGCGGAAATTGCAGCGGTCGGTCACGCTGATGCGCAAGTCGTGCAGCGGCCTGCCCAGGCGGTCGGCAACATGCCCCGCAGGGGCCGACTGATGCGCCGGAATGGCCGGCAGGGTGCTGGCGTAGCGCAGGTCGGCGATGGCGATGCGACGGTTCGGTGTGGGATCACTCATGACAGGGTCTGATTTTGCCCCAGACCATGGCCCGCTCGCCGCTGTGCTCAAACGCAGCGGGCGCCATCGACCTCGATGCACACGCCCGAGATGAAAGCCGCCTCATCACTGGCCAAAAACAGCGCGGCGTTGGCCACGTCCAAAGCGGTGGAAAAGCGACCCAGCGGTATGGTGGCGCGAAAGCGGGCCAGCCGCTCTTCGGTCAATTCGCCGCCGGCAAACAGCTCGCCCATGCCAGTGGTCGGGTTCATGACGGGGTTGAGGCAGTTGACGCGGATGTTGTCTGGTCCCAGCTCGGCCGCCAAGGACTTGCTGGTGATGATGGCCGCCCCTTTGGAGCCGTTGTACCAGGTCAGGCCGGGGCGGGGGCGCACCCCTGCGGTGGAGGCGATGTTGATGAAGCTGCCGCCACCCTGCGCCCGGAAGATGGGCACAGCATGCAGGCAGCTCAGGTAGATGCTCTTGACGTTGACGGCGTAGCAGCGATCGAACTCTTCTTCGCTGACGGTCAGGGCGCTTTGGTTGCGGTGGGTCCAGCCGGCGTTGTTGACCATCACATCGAGGCGGCCAAACTGCTGCACCGCGCAGTCAACGATGCCCTTCATGTCGTCGTTGCGGGCGACATCTGCTGCGATGAAGCAGGCGCGGCCCCCGGCCGCGTTGATCTCGTCACAGACCCGCTGCCCGCCCGCGGGCACCAGGTCGTTGACGACGATCGCAGCGCCTTCCTCAGCCAGCCGCTTGGCGATGCCCTCGCCGATGCCGCTGCCAGCACCGGTGACGATGATGGATTTGTTCTTGAGTCTCATGGTGTGAAGTCCGCAGGGTTCGAGGGTCAGCGTGAGGGTGCAGGAGACGGCCCAATAACCGGGGCCGGCGAGGGCCCAATGGCCGGCGCGGGTGAGGGACCGATGGCTGGAGCCGGGGAGGGCCCAATGGCCGGCGCAGGAGACGGTCCGATCGCTGGAGCGGGAGACGGTCCGATGGCCGGTTCAGCCGACGGCGATGGGCCCACACCCGCAGCCGGTTGGGTCGGTGCGCCTTCTGCAGACGGACCGCTCGCCGGCTCGGGGGCCACCACGACGGGCGGTTTGGCATACACCGCGTCGCGCAGCGCCAGGGAAATGCTGGGTACGTAGGTGATGATCATCAGGCAGCCGATGATCACAAGCACAAAGGGCAGCAGATGACCAACGATGCGGTCCAGCGATATCTTGGCCACCGTGCACGCCGCAAACAGGTTGACACCAAAAGGCGGTGTGATCATGCCCAGAGCCAGGTTGACCACCATGATGATGCCAAAGTGCACCGGGTCAATCCCAAAGTGCACGGCCACCGGTACCAAGATAGGGGCCAGCACGATGATGGCCGCCGAGGTCTCGATGAACATGCCGATCACAAAGAGCGCGGCGTTCACGCCCAGAAGAAACAAGCCCGGCGACTGCAAAATGTCCTTGAGCCACAGGCCGATCGCATCGGGCACGCCGGCGCGGGTAATCAGAAAGGCAAACAGCCCTGCGTTGGCGATGATGAACATGATCACCGCGCTGGAGATGACGGATTTGCGCAGCACCGCCACAAGGTCGGCCCAGCGCAGCTCGCGGTGTATGAACAGGCCGATGATCAGGGCATAAAACACCGCCACCACCGAGGCCTCGGTGGGCGTGAACACGCCGCCGTAAATGCCGCCCAAGATAATGACCGGCATCAGCAGCGCCCAGCCGGCGCTGAAGGTGGCGCGCGCCACGGACTGCCGTCCCTGGCCGTCATTTTTGCCCCAGCCCTTGTAGCGGCAGTACAGGTGAACGAAGAGCATCAGCGCAGCGCCGATCAGGATGCCGGGACCAAAACCGGCAATGAACAACTCGCCAATCGAGACTTCGGCGGCTACGCCAAAGAGGATCATGGGGATAGACGGCGGGATGATGACGCCCAGTTCGGCCGAGGTCGCTTGCAGCGACGCCGCGTAGCCCGTGGGATAGCCATGCCGGATCAGCGCGGGTATGAGGATGGAGCCAATCGCGAAGGTGGTGGCCACTGATGAGCCCGAGACTGCCGCAAAGATCATGCAGGTCAGCACGCAGGTCATGGGCA
>JBILGP010000297.1:0-3712 GCA_044350985.1 Polaromonas sp.
TTGTGGGAGCCGCGCCCTCGCGGCGATAAGGCAATGCCCCGAGACAGCGGCAGGTTCATGGCTTTGCGCTATGGTGTCGGGATGAAATTTTGGTCACTGGGTCTGAACAACACCTGGCGCGATTGGCGTGCAGGGCAATTGCGCCTGCTGGTGCTGGCGGTGTCGCTGGCCGTCGCGGCCCTCACGGCAGTGGGTTTTTTTGCCGATCGCCTGCAAGGCGGGCTCGAGCGCGATGCCCGGCAACTGCTCGGTGGCGATGCGGTCATCAGCAGCGACCGACCGACCCCGGCGGCCTTTGTCGAGCAGGCCAGGCGCGGCGGCCTGACGCTGGTGCAACTGGTGAGCTTTCCGACCATGGCGCGTGCGCTCGAGCAGGACGGCGGCGAAAGCAAGCTGGTGGCCTTCAAGGCGGTGGAGCCCGGATACCCGCTGCGCGGCAAGCTGCGCGTGGCCAGCGGCCCACAGCAGGCCCAAGAGATCACCCGCGACATTCCGGCCCCCGGACAGGTCTGGGTCGAACCCACCTTGCTCGACGCCTTGGGCCTGGAGGTCGGTCAGAGCCTGCTGCTGGGCGACAAGAGCTTGCGCATCGCCAAGCTCATCATTCAGGAGCCCGATCGGGGCGGCGGCTTCATGAGTTTTTCGCCGCGCGTCATGGTCAATCAGGTCGACGTGCCGGCCACCGGCCTGATCCAGCCGGCCAGCCGCACCAACTACCGGCTGGTGGTGGCCGGCAGCGATGCGCAGGTGCGCGACTACACGCGCTGGGTGCAGGCGCAGATCGACGCTGGCAATTTGCGCGGCCTGCGCATCGAATCGCTCGAGGGCGGGCGCCCAGAAATGCGCCAGACCCTGGATCGGGCCGGCAAGTTCCTCAGCCTGGTGGCTTTGCTGGCGGCGCTGCTGAGCGCCGTGGCGGTGGCCATCGTGGCGCGCGGTTTTGCCGCCAGCCATCTTGACGCCTGCGCCATGCTGCGCGTGCTTGGGCAAAGCCAGCGCAGCATCGCGCTGGCCTACGCGCTTGAATTTTTGCTGGTGGGCTTGCTGGCCAGCGTGCTCGGCCTGGTGCTCGGCTATGCGGTCCACCATGTCTTTGTGATGCTGCTGGCCGGACTGGTGGAGTCGCAATTGCCGCAGCCGGGCTTGGGGCCGATTGGCTTGGGCCTGGGCATGGGGCTGACCTTGATGCTGGCCTTTGGCCTGCCACCGGTGCTGCAACTGGCCCAGGTGCCGCCGCTGCGCGTCATGCGGCGCGAAGTCGGCAACCTGAGGCCGGTTTCGCTGGCGGTGCTGCTGCTGGGCGTGGCCGGCTTTGCCGGGCTCTTGCTTGCGGTCAGCAGCGACCTCAAGCTCGGGCTCATTGCAGTGGGCGGCTTTGCCGGTGCGGTGCTGCTTTTTGCGCTCGTGAGCTGGCTGGCTGTGCGCCTGCTCAGGGCGCTGGTCAACGAGGCCCGCGCGCCGCGCTGGCTGATGCTGGCCACGCGCCAGGTGGCGGCGCGGCCTGGCTATGCGGTGGTGCAGGTCAGCGCGTTGGCGGTCGGCCTGTTGGCGCTGGTGCTGCTGGTTCTTTTGCGCACCGACCTCATTCGCAGCTGGCAACAGGCCACACCACCGGATGCGCCTAACCGCTTCATCATCAATGTGCAGCCCGAGCAGAGCCAGGACTTTCAGCAGACGCTGCGCGATGCCGGTGTGCAGCGCTTTGACTGGTTTCCCATGATCCGCGGGCGGCTGGTGGCGGTCAATGACAGGCCGGTGTCGCCGCAGGAGTACGCCGATGACCGCGCCCAACGCCTGGTCGAACGCGAATTCAACCTCTCGCACAGCGCCGATCTGCCCGCCCACAACCAGGTGGTGGCCGGTCGCTGGAGTGCCGAAGAAAGCCAGGGCCTGAGCGTCGAAGACGGCCTGGCGCGCACGCTGGGCCTCAAGTTGGGCGATACCTTGAGTTTTGACATTGCCGGGCAGGTTCGCAGCGCCCGCATCACCAGCTTGCGCAAGGTCGACTGGGGCTCGATGCGCGTGAATTTTTTCGTGATTTTTCCGGTGTCGCAAATGTCCGATGTGCCGCTGACCTACATCTCGTCCTTTCGCGCGCCTGAGGCGCCGGCGCGGGTCGAACCAGGGGGTCGGCGTCTGAGCTTTGACAACCAGCTCGTGCGCCGCTTTCCCAATGTCACCAACGTCGATATGACGGCCACCATCTCGCAGGTCCAGCGGGTGCTGGGCCAGGTGATCCGGGCGGTGGAGTTTTTGTTTGCCTTCACGCTGGCGGCCGGCCTGGTGGTGCTGTTTGCCGCGGTCACGGCCACCCGTGAGGAGCGCACGCGCGAATTTGCCATCATGCTGGCTCTGGGTGGGCGGGCCTCTTTGCTGCGACAGGTGCAGCGCGCCGAGCTGGCCGGCGTGGGCTTGCTGGCCGGCTTTCTCGCTTCGGCGGTCGCATCGGCCGTGGGCTGGGCCCTGGCCCACTTCGTCTTCGACTTCGAATGGACCGCCTCGCCCCTGGTGCTGCTGGCAGGCAGCGCAGCCGGTGCGGCGCTGGCCTTGATGGCCGGTTGGTGGGGCTTGCGCTCGGTGCTCAGCACGCCGGTGGTGCAGACCTTGCGCCGGGCGCAGTCCTGACGGGAGTCAGGGCGCCCTCGCGGCGCTTTGCTGGCCGACAGGCGCGACAATGCCGCCATGCAGACCGACGACACTTCCCCCGGCGATTCGCCTCTTGAGATGCCCTTTGAGACGCCGTTCGAATGGATCGGCGGCGAGGCGCGCATTGCAGCGCTGGTCGAGCGTTTTTACGACCTGATGGACCTCGAGCCCGACTATGCAGCGTTGCGCGCGGCGCATGGCAGCGATTTGAACCAGGCCCGCCAGCGCCTGTCTTGGTTTTTGTGCGGCTGGATGGGCGGGCCTGAGCACTACACCGAGCGTTTTGGTCACCCGAGGCTGCGCATGCGCCACATGCCTTTTTCGATCGGGCTTGCCGAGCGCGATCAGTGGCTGGCCTGCATGGACCAGGCGATGCAGGAAACCGGTGTGGACGACCCCCTGCGCCGGCGCTTGAACAGCTCGTTTTTCCAGACCGCCGACTGGATGCGCAACCGCGGCGAGCCGCAGTAGTCGGGGGGATTCCAAGCCCCGATCGCGCCGAGGGCGGCGCTCCTACAGGGGAGGCGGGCCCGTTCGGAGCTTGGCTTGTGGGAGCCGCGCCCTCGCGGCGATGGGGCTTGCGGTGGGGCGCTGGTGTTTGATTAGAAGCCCGATCGCGCCGGGGGCGGTGTCACAGCCACAGGCGCGAGCAGCACCACCAAGGCGCCGGCGCCGCCTTCTGCAGGGCGGGCCTGCACAAAGGCCAGCACTTCTTTTTTTTGCACCAGCCAGCTCTGCACCCGGCCCTTGAGCACGGGGGTCTTGCCGGGCGAGCCCAGGCCCTTGCCGTGCACCACGCGCACGCAGCGCCAGCCGTTCTTGTGGGCCTCGCGGATGAAGTCGGCCAGGGCTTGCCGGGCGTCTTCGCGCCGCAAGCCGTGCAGGTCGATCTGGCCTTGCAGGCGCCAGCCGCCGCGCCTGAGCTTGCGCACCACATCGGGCCCGAGCCCCGGGCGCCGATAGCTCAGGGCCTCGTCCGTGTCGAGCAAGGTCTCGACGTCGAAGTCGTCGGACAGGGCTTCGCGCATCACGGCCTGCTCGTCCAGCCTGTGCTGCACGGGCAGGG
>JBILGP010000296.1:0-3712 GCA_044350985.1 Polaromonas sp.
CTGCGTCACGTCTTGCTTGAAGGCGCTGAGCAGGTCCCGCAGCAAATCCAGTGGCAGATTCCAGTCGCGCAGCACCGGCGCGAGGGGGTCAAAAACGGCTGGCCAGCGGCCGCTGCTCGGGGCTTGAGCGGTCGCACAGGCGGCCAGGTCGGCCTCGAATTGATCGAGCTCGGCCAGGCGCTGCGCCGCGCTGGCTTGACCCTCGTCGGCCAGATCGTCGGCGGTGCGCGCGAAGTGGTAGATGGCCTTGACAGCCGGCCGCAGATGCGGCGGACACAGCAGCGAAGCCACCGGAAAGTTTTCGTAGTGATCGACGCCGTGGGCAGGTGAGGGCATGGTCGCGGCGAGCATGCTCGCTTTGGGTCGGGGCCCTTATTTTCGCCGCGGCTAAAATCTGGGTCTGCCAAAACAAACGGGGGTAGTCGGGACGGCCTGGCCGACCGCAAGCCCCCGTTTTGATTTTCAAGCGCGCGGGTGGCGAAATTGGTAGACGCACCAGGTTTAGGTCCTGACGGTGGCAACACTGTGGGGGTTCGAGTCCCCCCCCGCGCACCACCACCACCCCGCCCGAAGGGCCGGGCTGGCGCCGCCCGACCCGGCGCGCTCACAGTTGCCATTGGCCATTGCAAGCCCGCCGCTTCTATCTGCTGGGCTAGAATCAAAGGTTTCCGCTCGCGCGGGTCAAGTGCCTTGGGCATGCGACCTTGCTGCGGGTCGACCCAGCCTTTTGCCGCTGCCAACCGGGCGCAGCCTTGTTTGCTTGGGCCGACGCGGCAACCGACGATTATTTGGAGCACAACATGGCCATCACCGTAGAAACGCTGGACAAGCTCGAGCGCAAGATCACCTTGAGCCTGCCGGTCGCCGGCATACAGACTGAGGTTCAGACCCGCCTCAAGCGCCTGGCACGCACCGTCAAGATGGATGGTTTCAGGCCGGGCAAGGTCCCGATGAATGTCGTGGCCCAGCGCTATGGCTACTCGGTCCAGTACGAGGTCATGAACGACAAGGTCGGCGAGGCTTTTTCAGCGGCCGCCAACGAGGCCAAACTGCGTGTGGCCGGCCAGCCCCGCATCAGCGAGAAGGACGGCGCACCCGAGGGGCAGTTGCAGTTCGACGCGATCTTTGAGGTCTATCCCGAGGTTGCCATCGGCGATCTTGGCGCGGCCCAGGTCGAGCGGGTTGACTCCCAGGTCAGCGAGGAGTCGATTGACAAGACCATCGAGATCCTGCGCAAGCAGCGCCGCAGCTTTGCCCAGCGCGCCATGGACGCGGCTGTGCAGGAGGGCGACCGCGTGACGGTCGACTTCGAGGGCAAGATCGATGGCGAGCCCTTTTCGGGCGGCAAGGCCGACGACTTTCAGTTTCTGGTCGGCGAAGGCCAGATGCTCAAGGAATTTGAAGATGCGGTGCGCGGCATGAAGTCGGGCGAGAGCAAGACCTTCCCCTTGAGCTTTCCGGCCGACTACCACGGCAAAGATGTGGCGGGCAAGCAGGCCGACTTTTTGGTGACGGTCAAAAAGATCGAGGCGGCCCACCTGCCCGAAGTCAACGAGGCATTGGCTAAATCGCTGGGCATCGAGGGGGGCAGCATCGAGGCCCTGCGCGCCGACATTCGCAAGAACCTCGAGCGCGAGCTCAAATTTCGCTTGCTGGCTCGCAACAAGAACGCGGTCATGGATGCGCTGGTGGCGCAGGCCCAGCTCGACCTGCCCAAGTCGAGCGTGCAGGCCGAGCTTGACCGCATGATCGAAGGCGCCCGCGCCGACCTCAAGCAACGCGGCGTCAAGGATGCCGAGAAGGCCCCCATCCCCGAAGACCTGTTTCGCCCCCAGGCTGAAAAGCGTGTGCGCCTGGGTCTGGTGGTGGCCGAGCTGGTGCGCGCCAACAATCTGCAGGCTCGCCCCGAGCAGATCAAGGCGCATGTCGACGAGCTGTCGGCCAGCTACGAGAAACCCGAAGACGTGGTGCGCTGGTACATGAGCGACCGCCGCCGCATGGCCGAGGTCGAGGCGGTGGTGATCGAGAACAATGTCACCGACTTTGTGTTGGCTCGGGCCAAGGTGAGCGACAAGACGGTGGCCTTCGACGAATTGATGGGCCAGTCCTGATCGACGGGCTGCGCTCTCGCGCGCTTGCGCATTTGGGGCTTGTGCCGGCCGGCGCAGGCCCCATCTTGTTTTGGGTACAGTACGAGCAGCCGACCCGGCATGCATCTCGATCTCACGGAGTCCATTGCAATGAAGCCTTTTGACGTTTATTCAGGTCCGCGCAGCGGCGCTCTTGAGACCCAGGCGCTGGGCATGGTGCCCATGGTGATCGAGCAGTCCGGCCGTGGCGAGCGCGCCTACGACATCTATTCGCGCCTGCTCAAGGAGCGGGTGGTGTTTTTGGTCGGCCCGGTCAACGACCAGATGGCCAACCTGGTGGTGGCGCAGTTGCTGTTTCTCGAGAGCGAAAATCCGGACAAAGACATTTCGCTCTACATCAACTCCCCTGGCGGGTCGGTCAGTGCCGGCATGGCGATCTTTGACACCATGAACTTCATCAAGCCCGATGTGAGCACGCTGTGCACCGGCATGGCCGCCAGCATGGGCGCCTTTTTGCTGGCCGCCGGTGCCAAGGGCAAGCGCTATTCGCTGCCCAACTCCAAGATCATGATTCACCAGCCGCTCGGCGGTGCCCAGGGCCAAGCCACCGAGATCGAGATCGCAGCGCGTGAGATTCTCAAGACGCGCGAGCAGCTCAACAAGATCTTGGCCGAGACCACGGGCCAGCCGCTGGAGAAGGTCAACCAAGACACCGAGCGCGATTATTTCCTCTCGGCGCAGGAAGCCAAGGACTACGGTCTGGTCGATCAAGTCATCGCCAAACGGCCCTGACGGTCTGCGGCATGGCGGCCCCAGCGCCGGGCGGGTGCCCCAGGTCTGATTGGTTATCATTGGGCACCCCCATTCATCGGGGCCCCACGGGGCTTCCCAAAGGTTAGGCACATGCCCGAGAAAAAAGGCTCATCCGGCGAGAAGACCCTCTACTGCTCGTTTTGCGGCAAGAGCCAGCACGAGGTCAAGAAGCTGATCGCAGGGCCTTCGGTCTTCATCTGCGATGAGTGCATCGATCTGTGCAACGAGATCATTCGCGATGAGCTGCCGGCCAGCGAGGAGGGCAAAGCTGCGCGCGGGGACCTGCCCACGCCGGCGCTGATCAAGGCCACGCTCGATGCCTATGTGATTGGCCAGGAAGCGTCCAAGCGCATGCTGGCCGTGGCGGTGTACAACCACTACAAGCGGCTGCGCCACAAGGATGCGGCCAAGAAGGACGATGTCGAGCTGTCCAAGAGCAACATCTTGCTCGTCGGGCCCACCGGCTCGGGCAAGACCCTGCTCGCGCAAACCCTGGCGCGCACGCTCAACGTGCCTTTCGTGATGGCCGATGCCACCACCCTCACCGAGGCAGGTTATGTCGGTGAGGATGTCGAGAACATCATTCAAAAGCTCCTGCAAAGCTGCAACTACGAGGTCGAGCGGGCCCAGCAGGGCATCGTCTACATCGACGAGATCGACAAGATCTCGCGCAAGTCAGACAACCCCTCGATCACGCGCGATGTCTCGGGCGAGGGCGTGCAGCAGGCGCTGCTCAAGCTCATCGAGGGCACCATGGCTTCGGTGCCGCCGCAGGGCGGTCGCAAGCATCCCAACCAAGATTTCTTGCA
>JBILGP010000298.1:0-3709 GCA_044350985.1 Polaromonas sp.
CCATGGCACGATTGTCTTACACTGCCCGCTATGGCTTTCGACCCTAGTGCGCGTGCGCTGAACCTGCCGGCCGTGGCGCCCCAAGGCCTGAGCCTGTCGGGCCAGACCGAGGTGAGCGAGCTGGGCCGGCTGCTTGAGGAGCTCGAGGTGTCGACGGCTCCACCGATCGCATGGCAGGCCCACTTGCAGTGGCGCCAGGCGGCAGGGGCCAGCGCCCAGCTGTGGTTGCATCTGCGGGCGCAGGCCGGGCTGCCACTGGCGTGCCAGCGTTGTCTTCGCCCTGTGGCCGAGGCGGTCGAGATCGACCGCTGGTTTCGATTTGTCGAAAGCGAGGAAGTGGCGCTGGCCCAAGACGACGATTGCGAGGAAGACCTGCTCGTGATGAGTCCGCAGTTTGACCTGCTCAATTTGCTCGAAGACGAGCTCTTGCTCGATTTGCCCCTGGTGCCCATGCACGAGCGCTGCCCGGACAGCCTGCCCGCACTCGAGCAGCCCGAAGCCGTCAAGCCCAACCCGTTTGCGGTTTTGGCGGGGCTCAAGAACAAGGCGCCCTAAATGGCGCTGCCTGGATGGGCAGCGCCTCAGGTGGCGGGTTATAATTTCCGTTTCGCGCTTTTGGCCTGCCCAGGCCTGCCAAGCGCAGATTTCCAACCCCTGATTACTGAAGGAGCGGACCATGGCCGTTCAGCAAAACAAGAAGTCGCCTTCCAAACGTGGCATGCACCGCTCGCACAACGCCCTGAGCGTGCCAGGCATCGCAGTGGAGCCGACCACCGGCGAGACGCATCTGCGCCATCACATCAGCCCCAACGGCTTTTACCGCGGTCGCAAGGTTCTCAAGACCAAGTCCGAAGCCTGATTGACCTGGCAGACTCAAGGCCCGCACTGACCCTGCGGGCCTTTGTTTTGTCTGCCGTCAAGCTTTGTACCGGCGCGAAGAGATGATCCGCATTGCTGTGGACGTGATGGGCGGGGACTGGGGCGCCCCGGTCACGCTTGCGGCCTGCCTGACCTTTCTTCAAAAGCATGAGCACGCTGGCCTGCTGCTGGTCGGACTGCCCGAGGCCATGCAAGCCCAACCGGTCTGGGCCGCCCTGGCTGCTCATCCGCGCTGCGAGGTGGTGGCTGCCCAGGAGGTGGTCGGCATGGACGATCCGATCGAGATCGCCCTGCGCCGCAAGAAAAACTCCTCCATGCGACTGGCGATCGAGCAGGTCAAGGACGGCCGGGCCGATGTGGCCCTGTCGGCCGGCAACACGGGTGCTCTGATGGCCATTGCCCGCTATGTGCTCAAAACGCTGGACGGCATCGACCGCCCGGCCATTGCCACGCAGTTGCCCAACGCCACCGGTGGTGCGACCACCGTGCTCGATCTCGGCGCCAACGTGGACTGCAGTCCCGAGCATCTGCTTCAGTTCGCCGTTATGGGGTCGGCTCTGGTGTCGGCCACGAGTGGCCGCGAATCGCCCAGCGTCGGCTTGCTCAATATTGGCGAGGAAGTCATAAAAGGCAGCGAAGTCATCAAAAAAGCGGGTGAATTGCTCCGATCTGCTTCTAATTTGGGTCATTTGAATTTTTTCGGCAACGTCGAGGGCAACGATGTGTTCAAGGGCACGACCGATATCGTGGTCTGCGACGGTTTTGTGGGCAATGTGGCGCTCAAGGCCAGCGAAGGCTTGGCAAAAATGATCGGTGACTTCATCAAGCAAGAGTTTTCTCGCAATATCTTCACGAAAATCGCTGCCATCATTGCTCTTCCTGTCCTAACTTCATTTAAAAACCGGGTTGACCACCGTCGCTACAACGGCGCGGCTTTGCTCGGACTGCGCGGTCTGGTGTTCAAGAGCCACGGCTCGGCCGATGCGCTGGCTTTCGAGGCGGCCTTGTCCCGGGCTTATGATGCGGCTGAGAACGGTTTGCTTGACAAGGTGCGGCAGCGCATCGCACGCGCTGCCGCTTTGCTCGGCGCGACTGCGGCAGCTGAGCCAGCCGCAGCCGGCCTGAGCCAACCGGTCAACCCCTTGGCCTGAATCCACGACCGACCCCAAAGCCACACGCATGAGCCGTTTTTGTCGTATCACGGGCACGGGCAGCTACCTGCCACCGCGCCGCCTGACCAACGCGGACTTGGCCGCCGAACTGGCCACCCAGGGTATCGAAACTTCCGACGAGTGGATCGTCGAGCGCACCGGCATTCGGGCTCGCCACTTTGCTGACGAAGGGGTGGGAAGCAGCGATCTGGCGACGCAGGCCGGACTGCGCGCGCTGCAAGCCGCTGGCATCACCGCGGCTGATGTGGATCTGATCATTGTGGCCACCTCCACGCCGGATATGGTCTTCCCCTCGACAGCCACCATGGTGCAACACAAGCTCGGCGCTGCCGGCTGTCCGGCCTTTGATGTGCAGGCGGTGTGCACCGGCTTTATCTATGCGCTCAGCGTGGCCCACGCCATGCTGCAGGCTGGTTCTGCGCGCCGCGCCCTTGTGATCGGTGCGGAGGTCTTCAGCCGCATCCTCGATTTCAAGGACCGCACCACCTGTGTCTTGTTCGGCGATGGTGCGGGCGCGGTGGTGCTCGAGCTGGCCGATGAGCCGGGTATCTTGGCCACAGATCTGCATGCCGATGGCCGCCACCGCGACATCCTGTGCGTGCCCGGCCATGTCAATGGCGGCTCGGTGCTGGGCGATCCGGTGCTCAAAATGGATGGGCAGGCGGTGTTCAAGCTCGCAGTCGGTGTGCTCGAAGAGACGGCGCGCACCAGCTTGGCCAAGGCCGGCTTGAACGAGGGCGACATCGATTGGCTGATCCCTCACCAAGCCAATATCCGCATCATGCAGAGCACGGCCCGCAAGCTCAAGCTGCCGCTGGACAAGGTGGTAGTGACGGTGGACCAGCACGGCAACACCTCGGCCGCCTCCATCCCGCTGGCGCTCGATCAGGCGGTGCGCGACGGCCGTATTTCGCGCGGTCAGACCCTCATGCTCGAGGGGGTGGGGGGCGGCTTTACCTGGGGCTCGGTGCTGTTGCGCTATTGAATCTTTTTTATCCAGCCATTTGTCTATGACGCACTTTGCTTTCGTGTTTCCCGGTCAGGGCTCTCAGTCGGTGGGCATGCTCGACGCGTGGGGGGATCACCCGGCGGTCATGCAGACGCTGCAGGAAGCCAGCGACGCCTTGGGTGAAAACCTGGCGCAACTGATTAAGGACGGCCCCAAGGAGGCGCTGGCTCTGACCACCAACACCCAGCCGGTGATGCTGGTTGCTGGCGTTGCCGCGTACCGCGCCTGGCTGGCCGAAGGCGGCGCCAAGCCGGCCGTGGTCGCCGGTCACTCGCTGGGCGAGTACAGCGCGCTGGTGGCCAGTGGCGTGCTCACGCTCGCGCAGGCCGCCCCGCTCGTGCGCTTGCGCGCCGCCGCCATGCAGGAGGCGGTGCCGGTTGGGGTCGGCGCGATGGCCGCCATCTTGGGGCTGGCGGCCGGCCCAGTGATTGAAGGCTGTCGGCAAGCGCAGGCGAGTTTCCCGCCCGGCAGCGCCGAGGTGGTCGAGGCGGTCAACTTCAACGATGCGGCGCAGACCGTGATCGCCGGCAGCAAGGCGGCGGTCGACAAAGCCTGCGAGGTGCTCAAGGCCCTGGGGGCCAAACGGGCTTTGCCGCTGCCGGTGTCGGCGCCTTTTCACTCGAGCCTCATGAAACCCGCGGCCGACAAA
>JBILGP010000299.1:0-3706 GCA_044350985.1 Polaromonas sp.
GCAGATGCCCTTTTTGCGGCAGCACCACGTGGCAGATGCCCTGCCCGTCGTAGACGTGGGGCAACTGCTGCTCGCGCGCCCAGTCGCGGGCGATGCGCACGATGCGCCGCGAGTCGTCGTCTTGCTCGGGCACATAGTGGTCCATGACCAGCACGATGCGCGACTTGTCCCAGACCTGCGCGCCCAGCTCCTCGAGCATGGGCTTGAGGCGCCTGGGGCCAGAAGAGTCGTGAAACATCGCCAGATCGACTTGGCAGTTGACGATCTCGCCCACGGCCACCTGCTTGCGTCCGGCGGCGCGGGCGATGAGTTTTTGGGCCAGCGTCTGCGCCGGCACGTCCTGGGTCTTCACCGATTGCCCTCCTGTTGGACCTGCAAAGCGCTGCCAGCGGCGCCCTGCTGTTTGACGGCGATGCGCGCATCAACACTGCCAATGCGCGAAACCTCCATCTGGTATTCGTAGCGGTCAGGGCGGTACAAGCCCTCGAGCCACTGCACCGGTCTGTCCTGGGCATCGTAGACCAGTCGGCGCACCGCCAGCAAGGCCGTGCCGATGGCCACGCCCAGCTCAGCGGCAACCTGTGCATCGGCGGCGCGAGCCGAGATGGTCTGCTGCGCACGGCCGAGCTCGACGCCCGATTCTTCGAGCAGCTGCAGCAAGGGCTTGCCCGCCAGCGCACGCCGCGACACGCCCGCCAGCAGCGACTGCGGCATGTAGGTGGTGATGTGCGACAGCGGCCCTTCGCGCGAGCTGCGCCGGCGCACCGCCTTGCGCACCGGGCTGCCCGGCGCAAGCTGCAAGGCGGTGGCCACCGATTCGCTGGCGGCCACGGTGCGCCAATCGAGCACCTTGACCGTGGTCGCACGGCTGGCGCTGACGATGTTTTCCATCAGGCCGGCCAGGCGGGTCGGTCGGGCCTGCACGCCCGCAGCCTGCGCCGCGGCACTGCGCGCGGCAGGCGTCGGAAAGGTTCCGCGGCCGGCCACGCGCACGATCAGGCCCTCGGCAACCAGTTGCTCCATGGCATGGCGAATGGTCACGCGGCCCACGGCAAACTGCTGGGCCAGCGCCATTTCGGCCGGCAGCCCCTGGGCAAACAAGCCCTCCTGCAACTGCTCGCGCAGCACCAGGTAAACCTGGTGGTATTTGGTCAGCGGAAGCCTTGCGCTCATGCTTGGGCCCCGGGCCAATCCAACAGATCGATACCAAACACCGCTTCGGGCTTGACGCCTTCGAGCAGGTGGTAGAGCACAAACCGATAGCTGTCGTGGGCATCGATCTCGCTGGGCGTGATCGCAAAGGCCAAGTTGCCGCCCGTGCTCAGCCGACCCGGGTAGCTCCAGTGCAGCAGCGTCTGCTTGAACACCGCGGCAGCAGTGCGCGCGAGCGCACCGTCGGGCGCCAAAAACTCAAGCACCAGCGCGACCTCGTGGGCGCTGCGCTGCTCAGGCGGCAAGGGACGCACCGCGCCCTGACCGTAAACATGCTCGACCATCTGCCAAGACCCGGGCAACAGGCTGCGCACGCGCTGGCCCACGGCCAGCAGCACTGCGGGCAACTGCGCGATCAAGATGGGATCGGCCACGCCGGCCAGCAGCACCGTGCGCGCGCCCAAGCGCGCCGCGCCCTCCACCTTGAGCGTGGGCTTGGCCCTGTGTACAAACTGCGCGCCGCTGACCCGGGTGCGGTGGGCGTCGACGGCCTCATAGCGCGCCTGACGCAGATCGAGCGTGCCCTCGGGCTCTTCGACGCACCAGGGGTCGGCCTGTTCGTACAGCGCATGGGCGGCCACCGAGGCAGGCGTGGCATGGAGCAAGGGGTTCATGCTCTCCAAAATGAAATCGTCCATCCCCAACTCGGCGAGCATGGCGTCGCGCCCGCCGGGGCTGCAGCACAGCGAGGTGCACTCGATGATTTTGGCCATGTGCAGGGCCAGTGCCAGGGGGTAGCCGAGCATCAAGGGCAAGGCGGCAAAAATCGCGGTGTCACAGGAGCGCCCGGCAATGAGCACATCGGGCCGCTGCTCGAGCGCGCGCACAAAGGTCTGGGTGCCGCACTGGGCCACGATGTGACCTGCTGCTTGCAACTGCTCGGGCTGCGGCAGGGCCAGCGGCGAGCCACCGGCGCTCTCGTCCAAGGGCTTGAGGCGTCCTTCTTCCAGAGCGTGCAGCAGCACAGGCAGCGCAACGTCGCTGCTGACCGTGGCCACCTTGAGCGACAGGCCATGGGCCTGCGCCACTTGCTGCAGCACGCTCAAGGTGGCCTGCAGATGGGGCCGCGCACCGGCCGTGCCAGCGCTGCCGATGATCAGCGGCACATCGAGCCTGCGGGCGGCGCACAAGACCAACTCCAGGTCGCGCCGCACCATGGCCGCCGGCGCGGCCATCTGACCGGAGCCCAGGTAGTAGGGACCGGGATCGATCGAGCCCATGTCGCAGCCGATCAGGTGGGGCTCGCGGGCCAGGCCGCGTTCAAAAGATTCCAGCGGGATGCCGTAGCCGAGCTGACCCGAGGCCGACAGCACACGCAGCCGACCTTGCCCCGGACGGTGGCTGTCGAGCAGTCGGGTCACGGCCGTCACAGCACCAGCTCCAGCAAAGGGCCATGCTGCTGCGCACCGTAGACATCGCCATCGCCGGGATCGCCAGCGCACAGGCGGCGGGGCAGGGTCAGCTTGATGGCGCACAGATGCGGCAAATCGAAGCGGCGAACCTGATCGGCCGGCAGCCCGTAGAGAGCAGCCACCGCAGACACGCTCAGGGCCGGGCTGCCCGCGGCACGCGCATAGGACGGCTCGTCAAGAAAAAACAAATCCAGGGTCAGGCACAGCGGGCCTGCATTTTTGCTGCGCACCACCCGGGCCAGGGATCGCAGGGTCGCCGCGGATGCAACCATGGGCTCAGCGGGCGGTAAAGCCACCATCGGCACACAGCAACTGCCCAGTGATGAAGGACGCACGCTGCGACAACAAAAAGCTCACCACCTCGGCAATTTCATCGGGCTGGCCGAGCCGGCCCATGGGGATGCTGGCCTGCATCGCCGCCAAGGCGGCCGGATCGGCCACGGCGGCCGCCACCATGGGCGTGTCGACCGGGCCTGGGCCGATCGCATTGATGCGCACACCCTCGCTCGCCCACTCCAGCGCGAGCGACTTGACCATGCCGTCGAGGCCGGCCTTGGAGGCGGCATAAGCGGCGCCGCGCACATGACCCACGCGCCCGATCTGGCTGCTGATCACCACCACGCTGGCATCGCCGCGGCGCTGTCGGCGCATGCAGGCAATGGCCGCACGGGTGACGATGAAGGTCGAGTCGAGGTTGAGCGCCAGCGTCTGTCGCCACTCCTGCACGCTGGTCTCGTCCGAGGTTTTCTTGAAAAAGATGCCGGCGCAACAGGCCAATGCGTCCAGCCCACCGAGTTGCTCGGCCGCCCGCTCAGGCAAGCTGGCGCAGGCCGCATCGTCCAACAGGTCTTGGACAAACACCACGACCTGAGGCAAACGCTCGAGCAGCACCTGGCGCTGCGCAGGCGTCTGCACCACCGCCGCCACCTGCGCTCCATGGCCGACGAGCGCACCGGCGGTGGCCAGACCGATGCCCGAGCCGGCGCCGGTGACCAGGGCGCGGCGTCCCTGCAACTCGGCAACTCGGCTGGCCATGTTCAAAGCCCCAGGTAGTTCTTGCGCAACTCAGGGTCGCGCGCCAG
>JBILGP010000300.1:0-3704 GCA_044350985.1 Polaromonas sp.
CGCTTCGTGGTAGGCGCGCACACGGGCGGCGGCCGACTGCAGAGCCTCGCGCTGGGCCGCTGGCAAGGATTCAAAAGCGGCCTGAAGTTCTGCCTGGGTCAACTCCAGGGCCTTCATGTCGGGGGCGGCCAGCGCATCAAAGCGCTGCGTGTAATGCAGCACCGCCGCGTCGCCACGGGCTCTGACATCGGCCAGGATGTCGGCCACGCGCTGCTCGATGGCCGCATCAGTGTCGGCCGACCATTGCAGGCGGGCCTGCAAGGCGGCATCAAAATCGGGCTGCGCGGTCGATAGCAACATGGGTTGGGCTTGCATGACGCGACTCATCGGGCAGTAGCGACAGCGCGGGCCATCGCATCGATGATCTGACGGATCGGCGCCTGCTTGAGCTTGAGCGCGGTCTGGTTGACCACCAAGCGAGCGCTGATGTCCATGATGCGCTCGACCTCGATCAAATTGTTGGCCTTGAGCGTGCTGCCGGTCGACACCAGGTCGACGATCGCATCGGCCAGACCGGTCAGCGGGGCCAATTCCATGCTGCCGTAGAGTTTGATCAGGTCGACGTGCACGCCCTTGGCTGCGAAAAAATCGCGCGCAATGGCGATGTACTTCGTGGCCACCTTCAGCCGCGCACCCTGGCGCACGGCGGCCGCGTAGTCAAAGCCCTGGCGCACCGCCACGCTGATACGGCACTGGGCGATCTGCAGATCGAGTGGCTGGTACAGCCCCTGGCTGTCGGACTCTAGCAAGGTGTCCTTGCCCACCACGCCAATGTCGGCGCTGCCGTACTGCACGTAGGTGGGCACATCGGTGGCACGCACCAGCACCACCCGCAGGTCGGGCCGGTTGGTTGCCAAAATCAGCTTGCGCGACTTCTCGGGATCGTCAAGCACCTCGATGCCGGCGGCCTTGAGCAGCGGCAAGGTGTCGTCAAAGATGCGCCCTTTGGACAGGGCCAGGGTGATCATGGCCATCAACGGATCCTCTCGATGTCCGCACCCAGGCCCCGCAGCTTGGTCTCCATGTGGTCGTAGCCGCGGTCGAGGTGGTAGATGCGATCGACGACGGTCTGGCCCTCGGCCACCAGTGCAGCGATCACCAGGCTGGCCGAGGCGCGCAAGTCGGTGGCCATGACGGTAGCGCCCGACAGGCGGGGCACGCCCTCGATCAGGGCCACCTTGCCATCGACCTGTATCTTGGCGCCCAGGCGCACCATCTCGTTGACGTGCATGAAGCGGTTTTCAAAGATGGTCTCGGTCACCTTGCTGCTGCCGCTGGCAATCACATTGAGGGCCATGAACTGCGCCTGCATGTCGGTCGGAAAACCCGGGTATTCGGTGGTGCGGAAGGACTGCGCCTGGAGTCGGCCCGAGGCCTCGATCGCAATGCCTTGGTCGTCCGATGTGATGCGGGCACCGGCGGCCTGCAGCTTCTCGATGACGGCATCGAGGTGGTCGCCGCGACCGTGCCGCAGGACGGCCCGACCGCCAGTGGCTGCGACAGCGCACAAGAAGGTGCCCGCCTCGATCCGGTCGGCCACCACGCGGTGCTCGCAACCGTGCAGGGCGTCGACGCCGTGGATGCGGATGCGGCTGCTGCCATGGCCCTCAATGCGGGCGCCCATCTTGATCAGCATCTCGGCCAGATCCACGATCTCGGGCTCCTGGGCGGCGTTTTCGAGCACGGTCTCGCCTTCGGCCAGCGTGGCGGCCATCAGGAAGTTCTCGGTGCCGGTGACCGTGACCATGTCGGTGGTGATGCGCGCGCCCCTGAGCCGGCGGGCGCCGCCGGCCAATCGGGCGACCATGTAGCCGTGCTCGACGTTGATCTCGGCGCCCATGGCCTGCAGACCCCGGATGTGTTGGTCGACCGGTCTGGAGCCGATGGCGCAGCCCCCTGGCAGGGAGACGACCGCCTGGCCAAAGCGAGCCAGCAAGGGCCCCAGAGCCAGCACCGATGCGCGCATGGTCTTGACCAACTCGTAGGGGGCGTGCGGCTTGTCCAGCGCCGCCGCATCGACCCTCACCCGGCTGGGCTGAAGTGGGTCGCGCTGCACCTGCACGCCCATGTTGCCGATGAGCTTGAGCATGGTGGTGACATCCTGCAAGCCCGGCACGTTGTCCAGCGTCACCGGCTGCTCGGTCAGCAGCGCTGCACAAAGCTCGGGCAAGGCCGCATTCTTGGCGCCCGAAATCTCGACCGTCCCCTCAAGCCGACGGCCACCGCGTATGAGCAGCTTGTCCATTCAGCGCCCTCCCTGGGCCGCCCACTCGGCCGGGGTGTAGGTCTTCATCGACAGGGCGTGCACCTCGTCGGTCTGCATGCGCTGGCCCAAGGTGGCATACACACGCTGATGGCGCCAAATCGGGCGCCGCCCCTCAAACTCGCTGGAGACCACCACGGCCGACCAATGGCGGCCGTCGCCCTCAACGCTCAGGTGGGCGCAAGGCAGTCCTTGCGCGATCAGATGCTGGAGTTCTTCAGCGGTCATGGCCAATTCTCTTAACTGCGGATTTTGAATCCGATGCGTAACAAGTGCAGGGCAACGGCACTGACCGCCAGACAGGCTGCGCCCACCAGCGACAGGCTCAGCCAGGGCGATACGTCGCTGTGGCCGAGAAAACCGTAGCGAAAGCCGTCGATCATGTAGAAAAACGGGTTCAGATGGCTCACCGACTGCCAAACATCGGGCAGCGAGTGCAGCGAGTAAAACACGCCCGACAGGAAGGTCATGGGCATGATGACGAAATTCTGAAATGCCGCCATCTGGTCAAACTTTTCGGCCCACAGGCCGGCGATGATGCCCATGGCGGCCAAAAGACCTGCGCCCAGCGCGCCAAAGACCAAAATCCAAAGCGGCGCTGCCCAGGGCAGATCGGAAAACCAGAGCGTGACCAGCAGCACACCCAGGCCAACCACCAGACCGCGCGCGATCGACGACAGCATGTAGGCGCAAAACCAGTGCCAGGGCGTCAGCGGCGTGAGCAGGATGAACACCAGGTTGCCCATCATCTTGCTCTGAATGAGCGAGGAGGAGCTGTTGGCAAAAGCGTTTTGCAGCACGCTCATCATCACCAGTCCCGGGATGAGGAAGTCGGTGTAACTCACGCCCGGGTAAACCTGAACCTTGTCCTCGAGCACATGGCCAAAGATCAGCAGGTACATCAGCGCCGTCAGCACGGGCGCGGCCACGGTTTGGAAGGCCACCTTCCAAAACCGCAAGACCTCCTTGTAAAACAGGGTCAGCCAACCGGTCATGCTGTGCCCGCCGCTGCACCGCCACCGGCCTGACCGCTCATCACGTCGAGAAACACGTCCTCAAGGTCGGCCTTGCGAATCTCCACATCCTGCGCCTGCAAACCCGCGCGCCGCAGGCTGGCCAGGTGCGACTCGATTTCCTGCGCATCGTGCGCCGGCAGTTGCACCACACGCCCGGTGACCCGCGCCTTGGCGGCCAGGTCTGCCGGCAACTCTTGGTCGAGCTTGAAACGCAGCACGTTGGACGAGGCGCTGCGCAGCAGGTCGGAGGTGGAGGACAAAGCCACCACCCGGCCGCTTTTGAGCATCGCAATGCGGCTGCACAAAGCCTCCGCCTCTTCGAGGTAATGCGTGGTCAAGAGCACGGTGCTGCCCTGGCGATTGAGCTTGGCGATGAACTGCCACAGCGTCTGGCGCAGCTCCACATCCACGCCGGCCGTTGGCTC
>JBILGP010000013.1:0-12139 GCA_044350985.1 Polaromonas sp.
GCGGCGTGCCGATGAGGCCAGCCGCGATGTCGAGGCCTGGCTCAAGTGCAAGTACATGCGCGAGCACCTGGGCGAAGAATTTGCCGGCGTGGTCAGCGCCGCCACCGGCTTTGGCATCTTCGTCACGCTCGATGCCATGTACGTCGAGGGCCTGGTGCATATCACCGAGTTGGGCGGCGAGTACTTCCGCTTTGACGAAGCCCGCCAGGAGTTGCGCGGAGAGCGCACCGGCATCCGCTATGCCATTGGCACACGGGTGCGGGTGCAGGTCAGCCGGGTCGATCTCGATGGCCGGCGCATCGATTTCCGTCTGGTCCATGAGGGCCAGGAGTTGCCCTTGCGGGCCGGCCGTGAGCGCGTGGCCGAGGCGCTGCCCAAGGGACGCAAGGCGGGCAAGGCGGGCAAGCATGCGGGTGTGACCGACGACGTCGCCGTGCCCTCGGGCAGGAGCCGGGCGGCGGCGCTCTTTTCGCCGCCGGCCTCGCCCTTGAGCTCGCTCAAGGCGGCGGTCAAAAAGGCGGTGGCCAAGGCGGGTCGCAAGCAGGGCAAAAAGCCGCGGCGCTGAGGATCTGAGATGCGGGTGGTCGTTTTCCTCATTGAGACCGTGTTCCAGTGGCTGGTGGGCGCGGCCTTGCTGCGCGCCTGGATGAATGGGCTGCGCGTCAACATGCGGGTGCAGCCCGGTTTGTTTGTGATGGCGCTGACCGACTGGATCGTCAAGCCCTTGCGGCGCTGGCTGCCGCAGCCGCTGGTCAAGGCGCGTCTTGACTGGGGCAGTCTGCTCGCGGCGGTGCTGCTGGCCATTGTGTGCGCCCTGGCGCTGCGCGCGCTCAGTGGCTCTTTGTCGGGCATGCTGCCGGGCATAGGCTGGGCCGCGAGCTGGCCAGCGCTGGCCTTGGTCTTTTTGTTGCGCACCGGCTTGCAGATGCTCAGCTTGTTGCTGCTGGGCTCGGTGCTGGTGTCATGGCTGCAGCCAGGCTCGTCCCTCTACGCCATGCTCGCCCGGCTGGTCGCGCCCCTGCTTGAGCCCGTGCGGCGCGTGGTGCCGTTGCTCGGCGGCATTGATCTGTCGCCGGCGATCGTGCTGCTCTTGCTTCAAGTGTGCGTGATGCTGCTCGGTTAGGTGTCCGAGCAGGGATCGGGCCATTGCAGCAGCTCGCTGGCCGTCATCGCTTGCGTGCCCGCTTGAGCGGCCCGGGCATCGGCCCGCGCGCCATGCCGGTGCACCATCAGCCGCGCGGCCTCCCAGCCGTCCAGGCCAAAGGCCATGGCCGCGCCGATCATGCCGGCCAGCACATCGCCGGTGCCTGCGCTGGCCAGCAGCGCATTGCCCGTCGGGTTGATTTGCGGCCGGCGCCCGGCTTGGGCGACGATGCTGCCCGATCCTTTGAGCACCACGGTGCAGGCCCATTGCTCGGCCAAGGTTTGCGCTGCCCGCAGACGATCGTGTTGCACCTGCTCGGCGCTGCAACCGAGCAGGCGTGCTGCCTCCAGCGGATGGGGCGTGAGCACGCTCTGGGCAGTGTTGGCGCGCCTGCGCAATTGACGCTGCAGCGGTGGATCGAGGGCTATTGCGTTGAGCGCGTCGGCATCGAGGACCAGCGGGCCGCGATGGCCCAGCACCTGGGGCAGAACTTGGGCCACTTCGGCGCCGCCGCCGCAGCCGCAGACCAGGCACATGCGATCGTCGAGCGGCGACATGGCGCTCAAGGGCCTGAACATGAGTTCGGGCTGCACCGGGTCGTTGTGCAGCGTTGGCTCGCCCAGCAGATGCAGATAGACCCGGCCGGCACCGCTGTGCAGGGCGGCGCGGGCGGCCAGCACCGCTGCGCCAGCCATGCTGCTGGTAGCGCTGTGCGCACCGCCGATGACCATCACATCGCCGAAGCTGCCCTTGTGGCTGTCGTGCGGCCCACGGGCCTTGTCCAGGCGAGCCAGACGGTCGGCGCCGATCAGCTCGGCCGTTGCCGAGACAGCCTGTAAATCGGCGCCCAGTGGGTCGAACCATACCTGGCCAGCCTGATCGCGCCCGCGGGCAGTGAACAGGCCCGGTTTGAGGCTGAGCAGGCTCAAGGTGTGGCGCTGGCCTTGCCGCGGCGCGGACACGCCGCCTTGGCCGGTGTCGCCGTTGAGTCCTGAGGGCAGGTCGACGGCCAGCACCGGCTGGCCACTGCTGTGCATGCGGTTCAGCCATTGGGCCATTTGGGCTGAGCCGGGCCGTTGCTGCGACAGATCGCCGCCCAGGCCCAGCAGGGCGTCAATGGCCAGGTCGAAAGTCTCAGGCGTTTGCTGCTGAGGCTTCAGGCCCGCTTGCAGCGCGCGCGCTCGTGAGGCCTGCGCATCACGCGGCCGCGCATCCGCGTCGCTGCAGTTGAGCCACACCTGCCAGCCCGCTTGCTGCAGATGCCAGGCCGCTTCAAAACCATCCCCGCCGTTGTTGCCTGGCCCGCAGGCGATCCAGGCCCGTCGCGCATGGGGTGCGATCGCTCGTGCCAGCTTGGCCACCGATGCGCCTGCTCGCTGCATCAGGTGGTGTTCGGGCAGCCCGGCCTGCGTCAGGCGCTCGAGTTCGCGGCTGGCTGCCACGCCGTGCAGGGGCCAACTGGTGTGCGCGTCCAGGCGATGCATTTGCCGATTGTCGCTGCGCGCAGCGGTCGAGCTTGTCAGCGGCCGGCCAGCGCAGCCTCGACCTGCCCGGCCAATTCAAGCACGCGGTCGTCGTGCAGGGCGCCGTGCCAGAGCATGAGGCCCACCGGCAGCTCATCGGGCGCGTGGCAGGGCAGCGAAATCGCGCAGCCGTCGAGCATATTGACCACCGAGGTGTTGCGCAGCAGCAGGGCGTTGACGCGAAAAAAGGCCTCATCGTCATGCTCGAGCGGGGCAATCGGGGGCGCCAGGATGGGCACGGTCGGCGAGATCACCGCGTCATAGCCCTGCAGTTGCTGCTCCATGCTGGCGATCCAGCGCTTGCGCGCAGACAGCAGATCGAGGTAGTCGACCGCACTCATTTGCGCACCGCGCAAGATGCGCTTGGCCACCCGCGGGTCGTACCGGTCGGCCCCCTGGGCCAGCAAGGTTCGGTGCCAGGCATAGCTTTCGGCGGCTGAGAAACCACCGCCAGCATTGATCTGCGCCAGTTCGGCGATTGGCTCCAGGGCAGTTTCCTCGATGTGCGCGCCCGCTGCTCTGAGCGTGCGCAAGCTGCGCTCGAAGGCGGCGGCCACTGGCGCTTGCATGTCCTCGAGCATCCAGGTTCGCGCCAGCGCCAGGCGGGCCCCGGCCAGGGGCTTGCCGCTCATTCGCACCCGTCGCTGGGCCAGCACTTCGTGGGCCAGCACCGCATCGCGCACCGAACGGGTGATGGCCCCGACCGTGTCGAGCGTGGTCGACAGCGGGATGGCACCCTCGGTGGGGACGAGGCGGGCTGTGCTTTTGAAGCCCACCAGTCCGCACAGTGCAGCCGGGATGCGCAACGAGCCGCCGGTGTCCGAGCCCAGCGCCAGCCACGCTGCACCCAAGGCCACCGAGACGGCGGCACCGCTGGAGGAGCCACCGGGGATGCGCGCTGTGCTGCTGTCCGCAGGATTGACAGGGGTGCCGTGGTGGGGGTTGATGCCGACGCCGGAGAAGGCAAATTCGGTCATATTGGTACGCCCCGCGATCAGACCGCCGGCGGCCCGCACCCTGGCCACGGCCGGGCAGTCTTGAGTGGCGGCGGGGCCTTGCAGCACCACCGAGCCAGCCCGGGTGGGCTGTCCGGCGACGTCGAAGAGGTCCTTGACCGACACCGGCAGCCCCGCCAGCGGCAGTGGCTCAGTCGGTCTTTGGCCGCTGGAGTGTTCGATGGCCTGGCGCAACTGGGCCTGCGCACCGAGCACGTAGGCATGGCGACAGGACGGCTGCTCGCAGGCGTGCAGCGCTGCCTCGAGTGTCTGGGCCAGATGAACTTGGCCGTCGGCTATGCTTTGGCGTGCCTGATGCAGATCGGCGCTGAGGTGGGGCATGGGCTTCATGGTTTGGACTGTGCGGGCCCGGCGCAGGTGCTGTCGCCGCAACAGCGATGGTATACTCCAAAGGCTTTGGTGCCTGGCGCCCCATCGGGGCGTTTTTTCGGTGCAAAGCAAATCGCAAATCAGCCACTGACAAGGTGCCGCCGGCAGACTCTGCAAGGTGGAGGGCGCTGATTTTAGACCCAACCTTAGGAGTATTTATGTCGACAAGCATGCGTGAGATGCTGGAAGCCGGTGTTCACTTCGGACACCAGACGCGCTTCTGGAACCCCAAGATGGCCCCCTTCATTTTTGGCCATCGCAACCGCATTCACATCATCAACCTGGAAAAATCGCTGCCGATGTTCCAGGACGCGTGCAAGTTTGCGCGCCAACTCGCCGCCAACCGCGGCACGATTTTGATGGTGGGCACCAAGCGCCAAGCCCGCGAGATTTTGGCCACCGAAGCGCGCCGCGCCGGCGTGCCCTTCGTGGACCAGCGCTGGCTCGGCGGCATGCTGACGAATTTCAAAACCGTCAAAAGCTCGATCAAGCGCCTCAAGGAAATGAAGGCTCAGCAAGAAGCAGGTCTGGAGGCAGTGAGCAAAAAGGAGCAACTCACCTTTGCCCGCGAGATCGAAAAGCTCGAGAAGGACATCGGCGGCATCCAGGACATGGCCAGCTTGCCTGACGCCATCTTCGTGATCGATGTGGGCTTTCACAAGATCGCCGTGGCCGAGGCGCAAAAGCTCGGCATCCCCCTGATCGGCGTGGTCGACTCGAATCACTCGCCCGAAGGCATCGACTACGTCATTCCCGGCAACGACGACTCGGCCAAGGCCGTCGCGCTTTACGCCCGCGGCATTGCCGATGCGATCCTCGAAGGCCGTGCCAATGCAGTCAACGAGATCGTCAAGAGCGCCGAAGGCACCGATGAGTTCGTCGAAGTCGAGAACGCGGCCTGAGGTTCGTTCGCAAGCACCGCATCAAGGGGCTCATGTAGCCCCTTTTTTACAACGCACTGAGGCCCTGCCGCACTGGCACGGTCAGCCCCGTTTTTTCAAGCTACAGGAGAATTGAAGATGGCAATCACAGCAAGCATGGTCGCTGAACTGCGTGCCAAGACCGATGCACCCATGATGGAGTGCAAGAAGGCCCTGACCGAGGCCAATGGCGACATGGCCAAAGCCGAAGAACTGCTGCGCGTCAAGCTCGGCAGCAAGGCCGGCAAGGCCGCCTCACGCATCACCGCCGAGGGGGTGGTCGCGATTCACATGGACGGCGGCGTCGGTGCGCTCGTTGAGGTCAACTGTGAAACCGATTTCGTGACCAAAAACGACAGCTTTCTGGCCCTGTCCAAAGCGGTGGCCGAGGGCGTGGTGAGCGCCAACCCGGCCGATGTGCAAGCCCTCGCGGGCCTGCCGTTTTCGCTCGACGGTTTTGGCCCCACCCTGGAAGACGTGCGCAAGGGCTTGATCGGCAAGATCGGCGAGAACATGTCGGTGCGTCGCTTCAAGCGTTTCGCCTCAGGCAGCAAGCTGGCGGCCTACTTGCACGGCACGCGCATTGGCGTGGTGGTGGAATTCGAAGGCGACGAGGCGGCAGCCAAAGACGTGGCCATGCATGTGGCGGCCATGAAGCCGGTGTCGCTGACCAGCGCCGATGTGCCGGCAGAGCTCATCGAGCGCGAGCGTTCGGTGGCCACTGCCAAGGCCGCCGAGTCGGGCAAGCCGGCCGAGATCGCCGCCAAGATGATCGAGGGCTCGGTGCAAAAATACCTCAAGGAGGTGTCCTTGTTCAACCAGCCTTTCGTCAAAAATGACAAACAGACGGTCGAGCAGATGCTCAAGGAGAAGGGCACGACGGTCAAAGGGTTCACCCTTTATGTGGTCGGCGAGGGCATCGAGAAGAAGGTCGACGACTTTGCTGCCGAGGTGGCGGCCCAGGTGGCGGCGGCCAAGGGCGCTTGAGGCGGCTGCGTCAGGCGCTAAACTTCAGGGAAACATCACGGAACTTTCATGCCGGCCTACAAGCGCATCTTGCTCAAGCTCTCTGGTGAGGCCCTGATGGGCGACGATGCGTTTGGCATCAACCGCGCCACCATCGTGCGCATGGTCGACGAGGTGGCCGAGGTCACCCGGCTGGGCATAGAAGTGGCAGTGGTCATTGGCGGGGGCAACATCTTTCGCGGTGTGGCCGGCGGCTCGGTCGGCATGGACCGGGCCACTGCCGACTACATGGGCATGTTGGCTACCGTAATGAATTCTCTGGCGTTGGCCGACACCATGAACAAGGCGGGCCTGACGGCCCGCGTCATGTCGGCCATCGCGATCGAGCAGGTGGTTGAGCCCTACGTTCGTCCTAAGGCCTTGCAGTACCTCGAAGAAGGCAAGGTGGTCATCTTTGCCGCAGGCACTGGCAATCCGTTTTTCACCACCGATACGGCTGCCGCCCTGCGTGGCGCTGAAATTGGCGCCCAGATCGTGCTCAAGGCGACCAAGGTCGACGGCGTCTACACCGCCGACCCCAAGAAAGACCCATCGGCCACCCGCTATGCCTCGATCTCGTTTGACGAGGCGATGGGGCGCAACCTCGAGGTGATGGACGCGACGGCTTTTGCCTTGTGCCGCGACCAGAAGTTGCCAGTCAAGGTGTTTTCGATCTTCAAGAGCGGCGCCCTCAAGCGCGTGGTGCTCGGGGAGGACGAGGGCACTTTGGTGCATGTCTGAACCGGCGTTTTGTCAATTCCTCTTTTCGCCTACCCACCATGAGCATCCAGGACATCAAGAAGACCGCTGAGCAAAAGATGCAGCAGTCCATCGAAGCTTTCAAGAGCAGTCTGACCAAGGTGCGCACCGGTCGGGCCAATCCTGGCTTGCTCGACACGGTGCAGGTCGACTACTACGGCTCCATGCTGCCCATCAGCCAGGTGGCCAATGTGTCGCTCCTTGATGCGCGCACCATCGGCGTGGCTCCCTGGGAAAAAGGCATGGGCGCCAAGATCGAGAAAGCCATACGTGACTCCGATCTGGGTCTGAACCCGGCGTCACAGGGCGATTTGATCCGGGTGCCGATGCCGCCCATGACCGAGGAGCGACGCAAGGAGCTGACCAAGGTGGTCAGGGGCGAGGGCGAGCATGCCAAGATTGCGATTCGCAATTTGCGCCGCGATGCCAATGAGGGCGTCAAAAAATTAGTCAAGGACAAGCAGGCCTCCGAGGACGAGGAGCGCCGCGCGCAAGATGAGATCCAGAAGTTCACCGACCGCTGCATCGCCGAGGTCGACAAACTGGTGGCGGCCAAAGAACAGGACATCATGGCGGTCTGAGGACTGCCACAAATCCCATGCTACGGCAGCGCATCATCACTGCCGTGATCATGCTGGCAGCGTTGTTGCCGGCGCTTTTCTATTCCCAGCCCTGGCCTTTTGCCCTCTTGACTTTGTTGCTGATGGCCGCTGCCGCATGGGAGTGGGGTCGGCTCAATGCGCTCAAGCCCGCGCTGGCCTGGGCGATGGCGCTGGTTTGCACGCTCGCCTGTGTGGGCGCTTGGTGGGCCGGCTGGCTCGAACGCGATCTGCTGGGTCTGTGGGTTGCTGCGGCACTCGTGTGGGTGCTCGGCGGCGCTGTCTTGCTCGCCGGTGGTGTGCTGCGTTGGCAGGCTCTGGCCCGCTGGCTGCGCTGTCTGCTGGGCCTGTGGCTGCTCTGGCTGGCCTGGCTGGCTGTGGTCCAGGCCCGTGCGGTGGGCATCAACTTTCTGCTGTCTGTGCTGACCCTCGTGTGGCTGGCTGATGTGGCGGCCTATTTTGCGGGCAAGGCCTGGGGTGGACGGCTCGTCGCGCGCAAGCTCGCTCCCAGCATCAGTCCGGGCAAGAGCTGGGAGGGTGCCCTTGGGGGCGCTGCAGCCGTGCTGATCGTGGGTCTGCTGTGGTCCACTCTGGAGACGCTGTTGCCAGTCTCGGCAGCGCCCAGCCTGCACACTCAGTTGCGCGCCACTCATGGCGTGGGCCTGCTGGCGGCTGCCTTGCTGTTTCTGACGGCCATGAGCGTGGTCGGCGACCTTATCGAGTCGCTGCTCAAGCGCAGTGCCGGCGTGAAGGATTCGAGCGCCTTGCTCCCGGGCCACGGTGGTGTGCTGGACCGGATCGACGCGCTGTTGCCAGTGTTGCCGCTGGCCATGATGCTTTGGAGCTTTTCGAGGTGACGGCCATGAAACAACAGATCACCATCTTGGGCTCGACCGGATCGATTGGCGTGAACACGCTCGATGTGGTGGCGCGGCACCGGCAGCGCTTTGATGTGTTCGCGCTGAGCGCGGCCACGCGCGTCGACCTCTTGTTGGAGCAGTGCCTGCGCTTTGAGCCGGTTCATGCGGTGATGACCGAAGCTGCGGCGGCGGCAGAGCTGGCCGATCGGCTCAAGCAGGCCGGCTCGCGCACCCGGGTGCTCACGGGTGCCGATGCGCTTGAGCGCATCGCCCAAGACGAACGGGTGCAGGTGGTGATGGCCGCCATCGTGGGCGCCGCCGGTTTGCCGGCCTGTCTGGCGGCAGCGCGGGCCGGCAAGCGACTGCTGCTGGCCAACAAGGAAGCCCTGGTGGTCGGTGGCGAGGTGTTTTTGCAGGCGGTGCGCCAGGGCGGGGCCCGCTTGCTGCCCATAGACAGTGAGCATTCGGCCATCTTCCAGTCGCTGCCCGAAGATCCGGCGAGCTGGCCCGATCGCGTGGAAAAGATCATCCTGACCGCCTCGGGCGGTCCGTTTTTAGAGCGCGATCCGGCGAGCTTTCACCAGGTCACGCCTGAGCAGGCCTGCAAGCATCCGAACTGGGTCATGGGGCGCAAGATTTCCGTCGACTCTGCCACCATGATGAACAAGGCTCTGGAGGTGATTGAGGCGCGTTACTTGTTTGGCATGCGTCCCGATCAGATCGAGGTCGTGATCCATCCGCAGAGCATCATCCACTCCCTGGTGCAATACCGCGACACCTCGGTGGTGGCGCAATTGGGCACGCCTGACATGCGGGTGCCAATCGCTTATGGTCTGTCGTGGCCCGAGCGGGTCGAGTCAGGCGCCCGGCCGCTGGACTTCAAGGCCTTGCCGACCATGACTTTTTTGGCGCCCGATCCACGGCGCTTCCCCGGGTTGGATCTGGCCTGGGAGGTGCTTGCTGGCCCTGCGGGCAGCACCGCTGTGCTCAACGCGGCCAATGAGGTGGCCGTGCAGGCCTTTCTGGACGGCGCCATTGGCTTCGATCAAATCCATCAGGTCAACCGTGGCACGCTCGATGGCTGGTCTGCGCCTGCGGTGAGCGCGCTGGAGGACTTGTTGGCCATCGATCAGCAGGCGCGGCTGCGCGCTGCCGATTGGGTGCGCCGATTGGGCGCGCGATGATCACGGTATTGGCCTTTGTCTTTGCGCTGGGCCTGCTTATTGCGATCCATGAATATGGCCATTACCGCGTGGCGGTGGCTTGCGGCATCAAGGTACTTCGCTTTTCCATAGGCTTTGGCCGGCCGGTGCTGCGCTGGCGCCTGCGCGGCAACCCCACGGAGTTCGTGATCGGGCTGCTGCCCCTGGGCGGTTATGTCCGAATGCTCGATGAACGCGAGGGGCCCGTTGAGGAAAACGAGCGTCATCTGGCCTTCAACACCCAGCCGCTGCGCTCGCGGGTGGCGGTGGTGGCGGCCGGGCCGCTGGCCAACTTGCTGCTGGCTGCCGTGCTGTATGCCGCCGTCAGCTGGATCGGGGTGGAAGAGCCGCAGGCCATCGCCTCGACCCCGGCCGCAGGCTCGGTGGCAGAGCGTGCCGGTTTGCGATCGGGCGATTGGGTGCTGCAAGCGGCCGTACAGGATGGGGAGGCCGAGCCGGTGCGCTCTTTCGATGACTTGCGCTGGCGTTTGGCGCAGTCCGCACTCGAGGGCGAGCGTCTGCTGCTGGTGGTTCAGGGTCAAACGCAGCGCGGGCAGGGCAGCACGCGAGAAGTCTGGCTTGACCTCGGCGGGTTCGAGCGGGCCGAGGCCAACGCCCAGTTGTTCCGCGACATCGGGGTGGTGGCGCCCTGGAGTCGGCCCGTGATGGGCCAGGTGCAGGCCGGCGGTGCCGCCGACAAAGCCGGTTTGCAGGCAGGCGATCTGGTCCTTGGCATCAACGGGCGGCGTATCGACGATGCAGCGGGTCTGCGAGAAATTGTGCGCCAATCAACCCAGTCGGCGGTGCAGGTGTGGCAGGTCGAGCGCAGGGGGCAGTCGTTTGAGCTGCCAGTGCAGCCCCTGATCACCGAAGATGGCGGTGGGCGAATCGGCCGTATTGGCGCCTATATCGGAGAGCCGGCCCAGAAGGTGCTGGTGCGACAAGATTTGCTGCAGGCCTCCTGGGAGGGTCTGACCAAGACCTGGGAGTTCAGCGCGCTGACGCTGCGCATGATGGGCAGGATGCTCATTGGCGAGGCTTCTCTGAAAAACCTCAGTGGCCCGCTGACCATAGCCGACTACGCCGGCAAGTCAGCGGGCCTGGGTTTGACCGCCTACCTGCTGTTTCTGGCCATGATCAGCGTCAGCCTGGGCGTGCTCAATCTGCTTCCGCTGCCGATGCTCGATGGTGGGCACCTGATGTATTATCTTTGGGAAGGCATCACAGGGCGCAGCGTGACTGAAATCTGGATGGATCGCCTGCAGCGCGTCGGTATGGCCGCCTTGCTGCTTTTGATGTCCATTGCCCTGTTCAATGACGTCATGCGCTTGTTGGGGTGACGCGTTTTCTATCGCATGCGACGGCTGCAATTTCCTATGTTCCAAGCGCTTCAAGGTTTCAGGCTACGTTCCATTGCTTTGCTTGCGTCAACCTGGTTGGCCTGCACGCTGTCGCTGGCCATCGAGCCCTTTGTGATCAAGGAGATTCGCGTCGAGG
The DNA here is from genome assembly GCA_044350985.1 of Polaromonas sp. Lineage (GTDB taxonomy): Bacteria > Pseudomonadota > Gammaproteobacteria > Burkholderiales > Burkholderiaceae_C > Polaromonas. Next base: position 10,895 of record JBILGP010000013.1, read on the forward strand.
GTTTGCAGCGGGTCGAGCCCGGAACGGTCTTCGCATCGATCCCGCTGCGCGTCAACGAGACCTTCAATGATGAAAAGGGCTCGGCTGCGATCCGCGCGCTGTTCGGCCTGGGTCTGTTTAAGGATGTGCGACTTGAAGTCGAAGGCACGGTCTTGATTGTGGTGGTCGAGGAGCGGCCTTCTGTGGCAGAGGTCGATTTCGTCGGCATCAAGGAATTTGACAAGGAGGTCTTGCGCAAGGCGCTGCGCGAATCGGGCCTTTACGAGGGCCAGCCTTTTGACCGGGCGCTGGCTGACAAGGCCGAGCAGGAGCTCAAGCGTCAGTACGTCAACCGCAGCCTCTACGGCGCGCAGGTGCTCACCACCGTCACCCCGATCGAGCGCAATCGGGTCAACCTGACCTTTACCGTGACCGAGGGGCAGGTTGCCAAGATCAAGGAAATGCGTATTGTTGGCGCGCAGGCGTTCAAGGAAGGCAGCCTGCTCGATCTCTTCGATCTCGATACGGGCGGCTGGCTGAGCTGGTACACCAAGTCCGACCGCTACTCGCGCCTCAAGCTCAACGCCGACTTGGAGAGTCTTCGCTCCTATTACCTGACCCGTGGCTATCTGGACTTTCGCATCGACTCCACCCAGGTTGCGATTTCGCCAGATAAGCAGCAGATTTCGGTCACCATCAACATCACCGAGGGTCAGCGCTTCGTGGTTTCGGGCGTCAGGCTCGAGGGCAACTACCTGGGCCGAGAGCAGGAGTTCAAGACCCTGGTGACCATCAAGCCGGGACAGCCCTACAACGCCGACCATGTGGCCCAGACTAGCAAGGCTTTCACCGATTACTTTGGCAGCTTCGGCTATGCGTTTGCGCGGGTTGAAGCCGTGCCCGAAATTGATCGTAGTAACAACCGCGTGGCTTTCGTTTTGCAGGCTGAACCGGCCCGCCGTGCCTATGTGCGCCGTATCAACGTGGCCGGCAACACGCGCACCCGCGACGAAGTGGTGCGCCGTGAATTCAGACAGTTTGAGTCCTCCTGGTACGACAGCGACAAGATCCGTCTTTCGCGTGAACGGGTGGACCGACTGGGCTTTTTCACCCAGGTCGATGTAGAAACCCAGGATGTTGCGGGTACCCAGGATCAGGTGGACCTGAACTTCACCGTGGTCGAGAAACCCACGGGCAATTTGCAGATCGGCGCGGGCTATTCAAGTGCCGAGAATATTTCGATCATGGCCGGCATCCGCCAGGAAA
>JBILGP010000302.1:0-3689 GCA_044350985.1 Polaromonas sp.
TACTCGATCAGTTCGCGCGAGTCGACCTCCATCTGCAGCAACTGGGCCGCACCGCGGATGCCGCCGAGCGGGTTTTTGATCTCATGGGCCAGATTGCGAATCAGCTCCTTGTTGGCCTGCGCGCGCTCCATCAAGCGCTCTTCCCGGTCCTGCTTGGCCTGCTGCTCCAGCGGCAGCAGCTCAACGATGGCCTGGCCGGGAACATCTGATTGCGCCACCACCACATGCACCGGCAGGTGGTCTGCATTGCCGCGCTTGAGCCAGGCGTCGTAGCGCAGGGCCGCAAACTCGTTGCTGCCCGCCCCCTCGAGCGCGCCTTGCATGATGACCGGCTCGGTGAAACAGTCGGACAAGGGCGCACCTTCGATCATGCGCCGCGAGGTGCCCAAGGCGTCTTCAAGGGCTGAGTTGGCAAAGATCACCACCCCATCGGTGCGCACCACAGCCACGAGTGTGGCCAGCAGGTCAAAGGCCTGGAAGCGAGCGTGCTGGTTAGACGATGCGTTCACGTTGTCTATTTTGACCCAATCAGGATAAAGGCCGGGAGCTCTGCCTGGGCGCTACCCTGTGGGAGCTTCGCGGCGATCGGACGCTTGCACAACCGTCGTGCTGCGCGCAGCCAAAAAAAGACGGCCGCAGCCGTCTTTTTCTCGCGACCCGAGGGCCAGCGCATCAGAGCGAGTAGTACATGTCGTACTCGACCGGGTGCGGTGCCATGCGAAAGCGCGTGACCTCGCCCATCTTGAGCTCGATGTAGGCATCGAGCATGGAGTCGGTGAACACGCCGCCCTTGGTCAGGAAGGCACGGCCTTTGTCGAGGTAATCGAGCGCCTGATCGAGGCTGTGGCACACGGTGGGCACCAGCTTGTCCTCTTCCGGGGGCAGATGGTAGAGGTCTTTGGTGGCCGCCTCGCCCGGATGGATCTTGTTCTCGACACCATCGAGACCGGCCATCATCAGCGCGGAGAAGCACAAATAGGGGTTGGCCGAAGGATCGGGGAAGCGGGCCTCGATGCGGCGGCCCTTGGGGTTGGCCACAAACGGGATGCGGATCGAGGCCGAGCGGTTGCGCGAACTGTAGGCCAGCTTGACCGGTGCCTCAAAGCCAGGCACCAGGCGCTTGTAGCTGTTGGTGCCGGGGTTGGTGATGGCGTTGAGCGCGCGGGCGTGCTTGATGATGCCGCCGATGTAGTAGAGCGCAAAGTCGCTCAGACCTGCGTAGCCGTCGCCTGCGAACAGGTTCTTGCCATCCTTCCAGATCGACTGGTGCACATGCATGCCCGAGCCGTTGTCGCCGGCATAGGGCTTGGGCATGAAGGTGGCCGTCTTGCCGTAGGCATTGGCCACGTTCCAAACCACATACTTGAGCACCTGCGTCCAGTCGGCGCGCTCGACGAGCGTGCTGAACTTGGTGCCGATCTCGTTTTGGCCGGCGCCGGCCACCTCGTGGTGGAACACCTCGACCGGGATGCCCAGCGACTCGAGGATGAGCGACATCTCGGCGCGCATGTCTTGGGTGCTATCGACCGGGGGCACGGGGAAGTAGCCGCCCTTGACCGTGGGACGGTGGCCGCGGTTGCCGCCTTCGAGCTGCTTGCCGCTGTTCCAGGGCGCCTCGTACTCGTCGATCGCAAACATCACATTGCCCGGCTCGTTGCTCCAGCGCACGCCGTCAAAAATGAAGAACTCGGGCTCGGGGCCGAAGTAGGCGGTATCGCCGATGCCCGAAGCCTTGAGGTAGGCCTCGGCGCGCTTGGCAATCGAGCGCGGGTCGCGGTCATAGGCCTTGCCGTCGCTGGGCTCGACCACATCGCACTGCAGGAACAAGGTGGTCTCTTCAAAGAAGGGATCGATGTTGGCGGTGTTGGCGTCGGGCATGAGTTGCATGTCCGAGGCCTCAATACCCTTCCAGCCGGCAATCGACGAACCGTCAAAGGCGTGGCCAGAGGTGAATTTGTCTTCTCCGAAGGCCGACACAGGCACGGTCACGTGCTGCTCCTTGCCACGGGTATCGGTGAAACGGAAGTCGACGAACTTGACGTCGTTTTCTTTCACCATGTTCATCACGTCTGCGACGGTCTTGGCCATCAATGCTCTCCTGTACTGGATGGGTGGGGTTGAGGGAATGTCCGGGGTAGCCCGATGCAGTTTCTGTGCCAAAAGCGGCCAACGGCCGAGGCCCCGGGGAACTCGGCATTGTGCCCTGACCTGGACACCCTTGAGGACGCCCAGTCACAAAGGGCTGGCGCATTGCATCGATCGAACGCACTAAAAAAGTGCATTTGCAAAACCAATTGCACCAAAATGGTGTAATCTATCGCACCAACTCGGGGCCCAACTTCAATCCAAAAGGCTTGAGGCCGGCCAGCAGGTCGGGATAAGCACGATCAACCGCCACGGCAGGCCCTTTGACCCCCAATTCGATGTGGCGTCCGTACTGCGGATGGTCCACGCTGGGCAGACTGAACACCTTGATTTCGGGATGGTTGGCCTCAACGGCCTGCATCAAAGGCGTGAGCACGCCCTCCATGCCCTCCAGGACGATGACCGATTTTTCGATCTGGGTGCTCTGGCGGTGGTGGGCTCGGTAGTGCGTATCGAGCACCCACTCCATCATGGGCCAGGCCATCACCGGAAAGCCCGGCAGAAAATGCACCGCCCCCGGTCCGGCCCAGCAGCTAAAGCCCGGGATCTTGTTGTAAGGGTTGGGAACGATGTCGCAACCGGCCGGGAACATGCCCATATTGAGGCGGTGCAGGTTCTCGGGGCGGTTGGGGTCGGCGACCACGCCCTGCTCGCGCGCCATGTCGTGCATGCGCTCGATGATCAGAGCTTTGGCCTGCGGGTGCAGGGCCAACTCCACCCCCAGGGCCCGCGCTGCGCACTGCCGCGTGTGGTCGTCCGGCGTGGCGCCTATGCCGCCACAAGAAAACATCACCTCGCCGCGTTCACGTGCCGCCGCAAAGGCGCCAGAGAGCAAAGCCGTGATGCGCACCGGATCGTCCCCCGCGTACTGCACCTGGGCCAAAGACAAACCCCGGGCGGCCAGGATCTCAATGGCCCGGGCCATGTGCTTGTCGGCGCGTTTGCCCGAGAGGATCTCGTCGCCGAGGATCAGCAGGGTAAAGGTAGGAGGCATCAGGTTGAGTAGATTTGGCCAACCAAATTGGGCGGTCGGGCGAACAGTGTAGCGATGCAGCGCCTCACCCAGCTCGGGGATCGCTAAGGGGCTTAGCGCGCGCCTGGTCGCGCCCCTGATCGTGACCAAGAGCCTAGAATCTGCCGCCTTGCGATGCCAGTGGGGCCGTCCCTGCTGCGCCGACTCATCCACACCCTCAGCCCCTATCACCATGCGAACCAAAACTCTCAAAAAAGCGTGCCTGGCCTGCCTGACCTTGTGCTGCGCACCGCTTTGGGCCGTGACGCCACTGCCCCAGTGCAAGGCAGACGGCTCGATCGACATCTGCTATGCGGCCAATTTGCAATGGACGCGCAACTCGACCTACAGCGGCAGCGTGGTCAACGGCTATGCGCAGGGTGAGGGTGTGATGGTCTTTCTCAACGGCGAAGTCTTTGCGGGCAAATTCGAAAGAATCAATGACGACAAGATCACCGGCGAGGGCATCTACAGGTCGGCCCAATGGGTCTATGAGGGCCGGTTGCGGCTGGGCAAGTTCGACGGTCGAGGC
>JBILGP010000301.1:0-3689 GCA_044350985.1 Polaromonas sp.
CATGCGGGTCATGCCGCCCACCAAAATCACATCGTGGATGTCTTTGACGCTCACCCCGGCGTCCTTGATGGCAACGCGGCAGGGCTCGATGGTGCGCTCGATCAACTCATCGACCAGCGACTCGAGCTTGGCCCGCGTCATCTTGATGTTCAGGTGTTTGGGGCCGGTCGCATCGGCGGTGATGTAAGGCAGGTTGACGTCGGTGGCCGCCGAGGACGACAGCTCGATCTTGGCCTTTTCAGCCGCCTCCTTCAGGCGCTGCAGGGCCAGCACGTCCTTGGACAGGTCGACGCCCTGGTCTTTCTTGAACTCGGAGATGATGAAGTCGATGATGCGCTGGTCGAAATCCTCGCCACCGAGGAAGGTGTCGCCATTGGTCGAGAGCACCTCGAACTGCTTTTCGCCGTCGACGTCGGCGATCTCGATGATGGAGACGTCAAAGGTGCCGCCACCCAAGTCGTAGACGGCGATCTTGCGATCGCCTTTGGACTGCTTGTCCAGGCCGAAAGCGAGGGCCGCAGCAGTCGGTTCATTGATGATGCGCTTGACGTCGAGTCCGGCAATGCGGCCGGCGTCCTTGGTCGCTTGGCGCTGGGCGTCGTTGAAGTAGGCTGGCACCGTGATCACCGCTTCGGTCACGGCTTCGCCCAGGTAGTCCTCGGCGGTCTTTTTCATTTTGCGCAGCACTTCGGCGCTGATCTGCGGCGGGGCCAGCTTTTGGCCGCGTACCTCCACCCATGCGTCACCGTTGTCGGCCTTGCTGATGGTGTAAGGCATGAGGTCAATGTCTTTTTGAACCTCTTTTTCGCCAAACTTTCGCCCGATCAGGCGCTTGACGGCGTACAGCGTGTTCCTGGGATTGGTCACAGCCTGCCGCTTGGCCGATGCGCCAACAAGAATTTCGCCGTCTTCCTGATAGGCAATGATCGATGGGGTGGTGCGGGCTCCCTCAGCGTTTTCGATCACTTTGGTGTTGTTGCCCTCCATGATGGCCACGCAGGAGTTGGTGGTGCCCAGGTCGATGCCGATGATTTTTGCCATGGTGTTTTTCTCCGAAAGTTTTATAAATCTTGACGTTTAGGCTGTGTGGATGAATCTGTGACCAATGTGTGGATAAGTCGTCAGACTTCAAGAGCCCGAGGTTTTACTTGGGAGCAGCCACAGTCACGAGGGCAGGGCGCAGCACCCGATCGGCGATGAGGTAGCCTTTTTGCAGCACGCCGACCACGGTGTTGGGCTCCTGTTCGGCGGGCACCACGCTGATCGCCTGGTGTTGGTGCGGATCGAACTTGGTGCCGGCGGGCGGTGCGATTTCCATCACCCGGTTGCGCTCGAGCGCGCTTTTGAGCTGTTTCAAGGTCGCTTCGGTGCCGATTCGGATTTGTTCGGCGCTGGCGTCCTTGATCTGCAAGCCCGCCTCCAGGCTGTCGGTCACTGGCAGCAGGCTCTCCGCGAAGGCCTCGACCGCAAACTTGCGGGCTTTGGCGATTTCTTCGTCGGCACGCCGGCGCGCATTTTCCGCTTCGGCCTTGGCGCGCAGATAGCTGTCGGCAAGCTCGACATTCTTGGCCTTGAGCTCCGCCAAATCGGCTTCTAGCTCCTTGATCCGGTCTTCAGGACCTACGCCGCCGATGCTTCCGAAATTGAATGTGGTACTTTGGGTTTGATCAAAAGTTGATTGATCTTTAATGGGTTTTTCTGTTTCTGACATAAGCGCAGCAGCGTGAATAAAGAAGTCTGGCTTCAATCTTGGGTCAGGTGCCGCTTTTTCAAGGCGGCCCAATGCGCGGCGTTCGCCGGGCCGCGGTTCAAGGCCGCTCCTCGCCATGACGGGGTTTTGCAGACTTTCCCCAGCGCTGCCGGTCGCGTTCGCGGCCGGCATGAGGTGCTCAGCGGTAGATTTTTTGCAGCAGACCCATCAGGGTCTTTTGCTCTGCGGGGCTGAGCCGGTGCGCGGCGTCTTGCTCGAGTTCGGCCGCGGTGCGCTCAGCGGCCTGCATCATCGCCGTCGCCTTTGCGCTCAGGTGCAAGCCCTGCGCCCGGCGGTCACTTGGGTGGGGGCGACGCTCGATCAGCTCGCGCCGCTCCAATCCGTTGACCAGCCCGACCATGTTCGGTGGCAAGACGCCCAAGGCATGGCAGAGCTGGCGGGCGGTCACCCCCGGGTTGTGCGCGATCAAGGACAGCGTGGAAAACTCGACCGGCCTCAGCCCGTAAGGCTTCATGCGCTCCAGAAACACGGAGATGACGGCCAGGGCGGCGCGTCGGGCGTTGTAGCCGATCAGCCCCTCAAGATAGCTCGCGTCGATGGACCCGGGCGCCGCCTCGCCGGACCGGTTGTTTGGGCCTGGCCCCTTTGCACCTGGCTTTGGCTTGCGGACGGCTTGGGCCCTGGGCAGGCCCAGGCCGGTGGCCGTGGGGCCGGCCTCGGGCGGTGCTTGACCCAGCAGATCGGCCGTTGGCGCGCCTGGGTTTTTGTGGCGCACCATCACCATGGGGCGGCTTGGGGCCGCGTTTGCCGTGCTTCCTGGCAGCGTTCGCCGATGATCTGCAGCCGCATCGTAAACTCTGGCAGCACGTGGCGCCTGAGGGCCTGTGCGGGCTCTTGCCAGCGCGGGGAAGCGGCGGCTGGGGTTGAGCCGATCTGAGCCCAGGCCCATTCGATGAGCACCAGCGCCAGGGCCCGCAGGTAATCGTCGGCCACGGCATGGGCAAGGGCGGCATCGTGGGTGCGGCCAGCGAGCAGCTCGGCGCTCGCCGCACGCAGTTGATCGATCCGGCTGCGGCCGCTTGCCGGCATCGTCAATTGCAGCTCATCGAGCAGCGCGCCCAGCGCCTGACCTTCGTCTGCCATCACCTTGCGCACCAGCAGGTCGATGGCCTGGATCTCGTTGGTGCCTTCGTAAATCATGGCCACGCGCGCATCGCGCACGATTTGTTCAATGCCCCATTCGCGAACATAGCCGTGACCGCCAAAGACTTGCAGGCAGGCGCTGGCGCCGGCAAAGCCTTGTTCCGTCCAAGCCGACTTGAGCACGGGCGTGATCAGGCTGCACCAGCGCTGCGCCCGATCGCGCCGCTGAGCATCCGGGTGGTGGCGCGCCAGGTCGAGCTCGAGTGCCGTTCGGTACGCCAGCAGTCGGCCTGCGTCGATCCAAACACGCTGGGTGTCCAAGATGCGGCGCACCGCCGGGTGCTCGCCGATCAGGTCGGCCTGTGCATCGGCTTTTGCGTCAGCTTTTTCATGGGCCCGGCTCGCAGCGGGCGCGCGCATCTGCCGCCTCTCCTGCGCGTAGGCATGGGCTTTTTGCCAGGCGGCATCGAGCAGTCCGATGCCCTGCAGCGCCACATGCAGGCGCGCGGCATTCATCATGACGAACATGGCGCTCAAGCCTTTGCCCGGATCGCCCAATATCGAGGCTCGGGCCTCATCAAAACGCAGCACGCAAGTCGGACTGCCGTGCAGCCCCATTTTTTCTTCGATGCGCTCGCAGTGCACCGCGCTGCGGCTGCCGTCTGGGTAGAACTTGGGCACAAGAAAGAGCGACAGGCCCTTGGGGCCGGCTGGCGCATCGGGCAGTCGGGCCAGCACCAGGTGCACGATGTTGTCGGTCAGATCGTGTTCGCCACCCGAGATGAAGATCTTGGTGCCGCTCAGGGCGTAGCGGCCGTCGAGCAGAGGCACGGCC
>JBILGP010000303.1:0-3688 GCA_044350985.1 Polaromonas sp.
GACCAGCCGGTGGGACGCCTGCATCGGGGCCATCACCTACTCCAATGGTGACAAGCTGGCCGGCGAGTTCCGCAACGGCCGGCTCAACGGTCAGGGCATGGAGGTGCTGGCCAGCGGCTACCAGTACATCGGCCAGTTCAAAGACGACCTGCCCGATGGCCAAGGCACAGAAACCTTTCCTGAGGGTCACCGCTACGTCGGGGAGTACAAGCAGGGCAAATACCACGGGCGCGGCGAGTTCAGTTTTGCCAACCGCAACCGTTACGCCGGTAATTTTTTTGATGGCAAACCTAACGGCCAGGGCAGCTACACCTTTGTCAACGGCGACGTCTACGAGGGCGAGTTTCGCAACGGTCTGCGCAGTGGCCGCGGGCGTTTCACTTACTCCGACGGCGAGCGGTTTGTGGGCGAGTTCCAGGAGGGCGATTTCAGTGGTCTGGGCATCGAGTACCGCGCCGATGGCAGCGTGGCGCGCTCCGGTCGATGGCGCAGTGGCGCTCTGGCCGAAGCCTTTGCGATCGATCCGCAGCGGTTCCAGTTTGCCCCACCGACAGCGACATCCCTGACCGCCAGCCGTCCAGCAGCTATCGATACGGCCAAGGTCGAGCGTGAACGCTTGGCAGCCGCCGAGGCCGAGCGTCAAAGGTTGGCATCTCAAGCACAAGCCGAGCGCGACAAAGTTGCCGCCGAGGCCGCGCGCGAACAAAAGCTGATCGCTGATGCGCGCGATCAAATTGCACGCCAGCAGGCAGCCTCAGCGGGCAACCGACCTGCTGCGGCCGGCGGGCCGGCGATTCGCCGCCTGGCCCTGGTCGTGGGCAACGACAACTACCGCAACGTCTCGCCCCTGGTCAATGCGCGCTCCGACGCGCGTGCCATGGCCAAGGCGCTTGAGGCAACAGGCTTCAAGGTCTCGCTGCGAATCGACCTGGCCGAGCGTGACATGAAGGAAGCCCTGCGCAACTTTCGCGCAGAGATCCAGGGCGGCGACGAGGTGGTGCTGTTCTTTGCCGGACATGGGGTTCAGCTCGGCGCAGCCAATTACCTGCTGCCGGTCGACATCCGCGGCCAATCGGAAGAGCAGGTCAAGGACGAGGCGATTGCGCTGCAGCGCGTGCTCGACGACCTGAGCGAGCGCAAGCCACGCTTTAGCCTGGCGGTGATCGATGCCTGCCGCAACAACCCGCTCAAGTCCAATGGGCGAGCCCTTGGTGGCCGTGGTCTGTCGGCCCCGCAGGCTGCCAGCGGCCAGATGGTGATTTTTTCGGCGGGTTCGGGCCAGGAGGCGCTCGACCGGCTCAACGACAAAGACAAAAACCCCAACGGGCTGTTCACGCGCATTTTCTTGCGCGAGATGCTCAAGCCCGGTGTGCCGCTCGATCGAGTGATGCGCGCGGTGCGCAACGAAGTGGTGGAATTGGCCAAGTCGGTCGGCCACGAACAAGTGCCCGCCACCTACGACCAGACCCTGGGCGATTTCTTCTTCGTGCGCTAAGCAGGCGCTGCGGGGCGCAAGCTGCGCCGCTGCAATCCCGGCCCCATCCTCGCGGCGAAAGGCCGCTCCTGACGATGACGAGGTTGTGCAGACCTTGCCTAAAAGTCGACCTGGTAGGCGGCCAGCGCTTGCAGATCGGGCTCGACGCCCAGGCCGGGCGCCTCTGACAGGCTGACCCAGCCGTCGACCACGGGCGGCGCAAACACCTGCTCGCGCAGCGGGTTGGGGTTGGCATCCACCTCGGCCCAACCGCCCTCCCCCGACGCCGCCAAAGCGTGCATGCTGGCCGCCAGGCCGATGCCGCCGGCAAGCCAGTGCGGGCAGTAGGCCATGCCCTGCTCCCGCGCCAGGCGGGCCACGGCCAGGCCGCCGCCGATACCCCCCCACTTGCCCACATCGGGCTGAACAAAGCGCAGGTAACCCGCCTCGATGGCTTGCGCAAAAGCGCCCTGCCCGCGCAAGTTTTCTCCGGCGGCCAGCGGTATGGCGCTGCTGCGGGCCAGTTCGCTCCAGGCCTCATGGGGCTGATCGGCGCCGATGGGCTCTTCAATCCAATAAGGCTGGTAAGGCACCAACTGTGCAATGCGCTCGGCGGCCTGCTCGGGCGACCAGGCCTGGTTGGCATCGCACATGATCACCGCCTCATCACCCAAGGCCTGGCGCATCGCCGCCAGATTGGCCCGATCGCGCTCGGCATCAAAGCCCACCTTGAGCTTGAACGCGCGGTAGCCTTGTGCCCACTTGGCCTGGGCCACTTCGACGACTTTGTCGGGCCCGATGCCGCTGGCATAGACCCGCACCCTGCCGCTGCGCCCGCCGAGCAAACGCCACAAGGGCACGCCCGCACGGCGCGCCGCCATGTCCCACAAGGCCTGGTCAACCGCACCGATGATCTGCGCAAACGGCCCGGGCTCGCCGCACTGGATCGCCATCTGCCGCGTGCGCCGATCAAGCAGCTCGCGCACCGCCTGCGGGTCTTCGGCCGCGACGCCCTGGAGCATGGGCACAAACAGGCTGCGCACCAGCCGCGCACGGTGCTCGGCACCGACTTGCGGAAAATTGCTGAACACCTCACCCCAGCCGCTGACGCCACGGCTGTCGCGCAGGCGCAAAAACACGGCGGGTCGGTTGCTCATGGCACCAAAGGCATTGGCCACGGGCTCGGCGATCGGTGCGCGCAGCACCCAGCAATCGATTCCTTCCAGGCTTGCAGCCATCGCGGCACCTTTGAGTACGTAAATTTGCAGTCTACACTGGGCTCAAAGGAGAAAACCATCATGCGTACACATCTGATCGCCAGGCAACTTCTGGTCTTTTTGGCCACCGCTTTCATGGGCTTTGCGGCCTGGGCGCAGGCCTACCCCAACAAACCGATCCGGCTGGTGGTGCCCTTTCCGCCCGGTGGAGCGGTGGACTTTTTTGCGCGGGCGGTGCAACCGGCGCTGGCCGATGCGCTGGGCCAACCGGTGGTCATTGAGAACAGGGCCGGCGCCAGCGGCATGGTCGGTGCTGGCCAGGTGGCTCAGTCTGCGCCCGACGGTTACACGCTGCTGCTGGGCAATATCGCCTCGCTGGCGATCAATGTGGGCATCTACGACAAGATGCCCTACGACCCGCGCAAGGACTTCACGCACATTGTGCGCACGGTCGATGTCAACTATGTGCTGGTGGTCCATCCGAGTTTGCCGGTCAAAACCGTCGCCGAGTTGGTGCAGTACGCCAAGGCCAATCCGGGCAAGCTGTCTTACGGCTCGGCCGGCAGCGGTAGCTTGCCCCACCTGGGCACCGAGCTGCTCAAGGCCCAGGCGGGCATCGAGATGATCCATGTGCCCTACAAGGGCGGCGGGCCGATGGTCACCGACGCCCTGGGCGGGCAGATTCAGGTGGTGCTGGGCGACCAGGCCAATCTCATGCCGCATGTGCAAACCGGCCGGCTGCGCGCCCTGGCCGTGGCCACGACCAAGCGCTCGCCCAACGCGCCGAACCTGCCCACCATCGCCGAAAGCGGCCTGCCTGGGTTCGAGGCCACCGCCTGGCAAGGGCTGAGCGGGCCGGCCGGCATGAATCCGGATGTGGTGCGCCGCATCAACGAGGCTTTCAACAAGGTGATGGCCATGCCGGCCATCAGCAGCAAGCTGACAGGAGGCGGGCTCGAGCCGATCGGCGGCACACCGGCGCAGTTTGGCCGCTTTA
>JBILGP010000304.1:0-3684 GCA_044350985.1 Polaromonas sp.
GGCGCTGGCCGCAATCTCCCATTCGGGCTCCAGCGGCAGCCGCCGACCGGCCCAGCGGCACCAGGCATCGGCCTCCCACCAGCTGACGTGCGTCACCGGCTGCTGGGCGGCCATTCGGGTGGGCTGGCCAAAGCGGGTCTGCATGACGGCGCCACTGGCCAGGCCGATTTGCTCGACATGGCGCGGCGCACGCCGGCCCTCACCCTGGGCCATGGCCTGCAACCACTCCCAGCCACCATGCGCCCACAGTTCTTGCCGGTCGTAGCCGCCGTCGTCGACGAATTCGAGGTACTGGGCCCAGCACACAGGCTGCGCATCGATCTCAAACTCAGGCACATTGAAGCGATGCGCCGGCTGCTCGTTGTCAAACGCAAATCCCGGCCCGCTGCTGCCCAGTTCGGCTCGGCTGGCCGGCAGCCACAGCGGCTCGCGCGCGGCCAGGGCCGGCGCGCTCCAGCGCTCACGCCAGCGGCGATCGATGGGCAGACCCTGAGCCTGCAGGATTTGCACCAATTGCTCGGCCCGAGCATCCTCGTGGTGCAGTGCCAGCCGATAAAAATAGAGCGTCTCGTCACGGTGCGCCGTGCCGGCGAGCAGCTCAAGCGTGGCCTCCAGGATCTGCAGCAAATCGGCGCGCAAATCCTGCAAATCGAGCGGGCAAGGCGTCTGCAAACTCTGGGCCGGCTCGGCCTGCCACCACAGGTCGGCCTGAGGTCGCAGCGGCGCCAACCGAATCGCCGTCGGATCACAGGCAGGCCCGCGACTGCGCTGCAGATTGCGCAAGATCCAGCGCTCCTGAAACCAGCCAATGCGACCGATCAGCCATTGCGGCGCGGGCAAGAACGGATGCGGCGCAGCGCGCCAGCCGGCGGCCATGGCTTGTTCAAAGGGCTCGAGCAGAGCCAGGGTGTGGTTGCGCGCATTCATCAGCGCCAGCGACAAGACGTCGGGGCCGGCTTGGCGGATCAGGGGCGTGTCGAGCCAGCGCGCGCTGTCGCTGTGATCGGGCAAACGGGCCGAGAAGGGACCGGTCATCGCCTCAGGCCCCCTGCCCTGCGGCGCATCAGGCCACGGACTTCAGGCCCGGCTTGGTCAGCCCTTGGCCGAGCATCTCGCCAAAGCGTGAGCGCACCGAGGCTTCGATGCCGGCGGCATCGAGCCCCTGCGCGGCCAGCAGCAGTGCCGGATCGCCGTGTTCGATGAACTCATCACGCAGGCCCAGTTGTAACAGCGGCAAGGCCAAGCCGGCCTGCGCCAGGGCCTCGGCCACGGCGCTGCCGGCACCACCCATGACCGCGCCTTCTTCGAGCGTGACCAGCCCCTGGTGCGAGGCGGCGACCTGCATGAGCAAAGCTGTGTCAATGGGCTTGACCCAGCGCATGTTGACCACCGTCGCACCGAGCTTGCGGGCGGCCTCCAAGGCAGGGTAGAGCAAGGTGCCAAAGGCCAGGATCGCCACCCCAGAGCCTGCCAAGGCGATCTCGCCCTTGCCGTAGGGCAAAGCCTGCAGCCCCGGCTCGATGGCCACGCCGGCGCCGGCACCGCGCGGGTAGCGCACGGCCACCGGATGGTTCTGCTCGTAGGCCGTGGTCAACAGCTTGCGGCACTCGTTTTCATCGGCCGGACAGGCCAGCGCCATATTGGGAATACACCGGATATAAGCAATGTCGTAGGCGCCCGCGTGCGTGGCCCCATCGGCGCCGACCAAGCCGGCGCGGTCGAGCGCAAACACCACCGGCAGATTTTGCAGCGCCACGTCATGAATGAGCTGGTCGTAGCCGCGCTGCAAAAACGTCGAATAAATCGCCACCACGGGCTTAAGCCCCTCGCAAGCCAGGCCGGCGGCAAAGGTGACCGCATGCTGCTCGGCAATGCCCACGTCGTGGTAGCGACCGGGAAAGCGCTGGTGAAACTCCACCATGCCCGAGCCCTCGCGCATGGCCGGCGTGATGCCGACAAGCCGAACATCGTGCTCGGCCATGTCGCACAGCCAGCGGCCAAAGACCTGCGTGAAGGTGGGCTTGGCCGGCGCGCTGCTCTTGGTCAGGCCCACTGCCGGATCGAACTTGCCCGGGCCGTGGTAGGCGATCGGGTCGGCCTCGGCCAGCTTGTAGCCCTGGCCTTTCTTGGTCACCACATGCAGAAACTGCGGACCCTTGAGATGGCGGATGTTCTCCAGCGTCGGGATCAGGGAGTCCAGATCATGGCCATCGATCGGGCCGATGTAGTTGAAGCCGAAGTTCTCGAACAAAGTGGCTGGCACCACCATGCCCTTGGCATGCGACTCCAGACGCTTGGCCAGCTCAAACAGGGGCGGCGCCGCCTTGAGCATCTGCTTGCCCATGTTCTTGGCGGCCGCATAAAACTGCCCGCTCATGAGCTGGGCCAGGTAGCGGTTGAGCGCGCCGACGGGCGGGCTGATGCTCATGTCGTTGTCGTTGAGCACCACCAGCACATTGCAATCGGCCACACCCGCGTTGTTGAGCGCCTCAAACGCCATGCCGGAACTCATCGCACCGTCGCCGATGATGGCCACGGCTCGGCGCTCCTCGCCCTTTTGCTTGGCGGCCAGCGCCATGCCCAAGGCAGCCGAGATCGAGGTCGACGAATGGGCCGTCCCGAAGGTGTCGTACTCGCTTTCCTCGCGCCGGGGAAAGCCCGACAGCCCGCCAAGCTGGCGCAGGCTGGACATGCGCTCGCGCCGACCCGTCAAGATCTTGTGGGGATAGGTCTGGTGGCCCACATCCCACACCAGCCGATCGTGCGGGGTGTTGAACACATAGTGCAGCGCCACGGTCAGCTCGACCGTGCCCAAATTGGAACTCAGGTGGCCGCCGGTGCGCGCCACACTCTCGAGCAGATAGGCGCGCAACTGCCGCGCCAGCTCCGGCAGATCGGCGCGCCCCAGCCGTCGCACATCGGCCGGGCTGTGGATGGATTCAAGCAAGGCATGCATGCGGTGCTCCTCGAAATGCACGAATCGGCCTCAAAAGGCGCGATTGACCAACTTGTCGGCCAGGGCCTGCAGCGCCCGGGTGTCCGACAAGCCGCTGTGGCGCAAACTGGCCTGCGCCTGCGACAGCAGCTCCTGCGCATAGTTTTGCGATTGGCGCAAACCCATGAGCGAGACAAAAGTGGGCTTGTCCTGGGCCGCGTCCTTGCCGGCCGTCTTGCCCAGGGTCTGAGAGTCGGCCGTGACGTCCAAAATATCGTCCACCACCTGAAAGGCCAGGCCGACCGTGCGGCCGTACTCACTGAGTGCGGCCATGGCCTGCCCGTCGGGCTGGCCACACTGCGCCCCCATCTGCACGCTGGCCAACAGCAGCGCACCCGTCTTGAGGCGGTGCATCTCATGGAGCTGCTGCACGTCAATGCGTTGACCCACATGGGCCAGGTCTATGGCCTGACCGCCGGCCATGCCCTGTCCACCGGCGGCGCGTGCGAGCATGCGGCACAGCTGGGCCTGAACGGGCGCGGGGACCTCGGTGTCATCGGGGGTGAGCAGCTCAAAGGCCAGGGCCTGCAAGGCGTCACCGGCGAGCATGGCGCTGGCCTGTCCGAACTGCACATGGACGGTCGGTTTGCCGCGGCGCAACACATCGTTGTCCATGCAGGGCATGTCGTCGTGCACCAGCGAGTACGCGTGCATGAGTTCGACCGCGCAGGCCGCACGCAAGGCAGCGG
>JBILGP010000305.1:0-3673 GCA_044350985.1 Polaromonas sp.
TGGGTCAGACCG
This sequence comes from Polaromonas sp., assembly GCA_044350985.1. GTDB lineage: Bacteria > Pseudomonadota > Gammaproteobacteria > Burkholderiales > Burkholderiaceae_C > Polaromonas. Next base: position 13 of record JBILGP010000305.1, read on the forward strand.
CGGTGGTGGAAAACCGGCCCGGCTCGGGCACGCTGGTGGGCACCGACCTGGTGGCCAAGGCGCCGCCCGACGGCTACACCTTGCTGGTCGGATCGGTTTCCAATCTGGCCCTCAACCCGGGCTTGTACCCCAACATCCCCTATGACAGCCTGCGCGATTTCGAGCCGGTGGGCTTGGCCGTGGCCTACAGCTACACCCTGGTGGCGCGCAAGGACCTGCCGTTTTCCAATTTGCGCGAGTTGATCGCGCATGCCAAGGCCAACCCGAAAAAGCTGACCTATGCCTCCGGTGGCAGTGGTTCGGGCCAACATGTGCTGGCCGCGGCCCTGTGGAATTTGGCCGGCGTCGAGCTGGTGCATGTCCCCTACCGGGGCGCGCAGGCGGCCTACCAGGACTTGCTGGGCGGGCGCGTCGACGTGTTTTTTGATCTCTCGCCCACTGCGCGGCCGCAGGTGGAGTCGGGCAACCTCAAGGCCCTGGTGGTCTCGGGCAGCGCCCGACTGCCCTTTCATCCCGAGGTGCCCACCATCACCGAGACGGGCGTGGCCAATCTCGATCTGGAGTCCTGGTTTGGCCTGTTCGTGCCGAGCAAGACGCCTGCCGATGTGCAGGAGCGCCTGCGCAGCGAGCTCTCGCGCATTGTTCAGGGCACCGATCTGGTCGAGACCTTTCGCAAGGCCGGCGGCAAGCCGCTGGCCCTGACCGGCGAGCAGGCCCGTGCTCTGGTCAAGCGCGATGTGGACCGTTGGTCCAAGATCACCCGCGATCTGGGCATCAAGGCCGAATGAGACCGAGGCGGCCACACTGACTTTTTCGGCCGCCGTGCCCACATGATCTGCAGGCGCTAAGCTCTAGGTTTTTAACTTTCTTCACGGTTTGACCATGCCCATCTCCGACGCCAGCCTCGACCAGCTTTTCCGCCAGGCCCGTACCGCCAACGGTTTCATCGACAAGCCTGTTGCACCTGACGTGCTGCGCCAGGTCTACGAGCTCGCGGCGATGGCGCCGACCTCGATGAACACCCAGCCCACCCGCTATGTGTTCTTGACCACCGCCGCTGCCAAGCAGCGCGTGGCCCCCGCCCTGGCCCCGGCCAATGTGGACAAGACGGCCTCGGCGCCGGTGTGCGTGATCGTGGCCACCGATACCCGCTTTTATGAGCACATGCCGCAGATTTGGCACAAGCCGGAGGCCAAGGCGATGTTTGAGGGCAATGCCGGCATGGCGTCGGCCACGGCGATTCGCAACGGAACCCTGGGCGGCGCCTATTTCATTTTGGCCGCGCGCGCCCTTGATCTCGATTGCGGCCCGATGAGCGGTGTCGATCTGGCCAAGGTCAATGCCGAGTTCTTCCCCGATGGCCGTTACCAGGCCAATTTCCTGATCAACCTGGGCTATATGGACAAGAGCAAGCTGTTCGACCGCAACCCGCGTCTGGCCTTTGAGCAGGCCTGCCAGGTGCTTTGAGTCCTGGGCGCCGACTGGCCCGCATCCGCAGAACCCACCTAAATCATCGAGGGAGTATCAATTGAAAATCGGCAAATCCATCATCCCGCACACGGCCATCAGCACATCGAGCGAGCAGCGCATTGTGGTGCGCGGCCACGACCTGTCGCGCGATCTGATCGGCCAGGTCAATTTCGGCGACTACTTTTTCCTCTTGTTGACCGGCAAGATGCCCGATGCGGCGACCAGCGCCTTGGTCAACGCCACCATGGTGGCCATTGCCGAGCACGGTCTGGTGCCCAGCAACCAGGCGGCGCGCATGACGCTGGCCGCTGCGCCCGATGCGATGCAAGGCGCGGTGGCCGCCGGCATCTTGGGCGCGGGCTCGGTGGTGCTGGGCGCCTCCGAGACGGCCGGCAAGCTCTTTTTGCGCGTTGAGGCCGAGGCCGCGGCCAGCCACGGCGGCGACCTCAGGGCGGCGGCCAAGGCGGTGGTGACCGATCTGCGCGCCAACAAGCAGATCGTGCCCGGCTACGGCCACCCAGAGCACAAGAGCGCCGATCCGCGCGTGGGCGCCTTGTTTGCGCTGTCGGCCAGCGTCGGTGGCGGCCAGAAGTATGTGGAGCTCTCGCGCATCATCGAGTCGGTGATTCCCGAGGTGACGGGCAAGGACTTGCCGATGAATGTCTCGGCGGCAATTCCTGCCGTGCTCATGGGCGTCAATTTCCCGGTGACCGCGCTCAAGGGCGTGCCCATGCTCGCCCGCGTGGCCAGCTTGATTGCCCACCTCAACGAGGAAATGGCCGACCCGATCGGTTTTGCGCTGGCCAACCATGCGGTGTCCCAGCAGCAGTACACCGGCACCCCTGCAAAGGATTGATCATGGTTCAGGTTCTCAAAGACATCAAGGTCGTCGAGCACGGCACCTTCATCACCGGCCCGTTTGCCGGCATGATGCTGGCCGATCTGGGCGCTGATGTGGTCAAGGTCGAGCTGCCCGGCACGGGCGATCCGTTTCGCGCCTACCGCGGCGAGCTCTACAGCCCGCACTTTCAGTCTTGCAACCGCAACAAGCGCTCGATCACCCTCAACACCAAGGACGCGGCCGAGTTGGCGCGCTTTGACGAGATGATCGCGCAGGCCGATGTCTACATCCAAAACTTCCGCCCCGGCGTGGCTGAAAAACTCGGTTCCGGCTACGAGCGCCTGAAAAAAATCAACCCGCGCCTGATCTATTGCGCCATCAGCGGCTTTGGTCGCGACGGTCCTTACAGCGATCGGCCCAGCTACGACTCGGTGGCCCAGGCCTACAGCGGCTTTTTGGGCTTGCTGGTCAATCCCAACGACCCGCGGGTGGTGGGGCCGGCCCTGGCCGATGCGATGACCGGCTTTTACTCGGCCTATGGTGTGCTCGGCGCCCTGCACGAGCGCAACCGCACGGGCAAGGGCCGCCTGGTCGAGGTGTCGATGATCGAGGCGATGACGCATTTCAACCTCGACTCCTTCACCCATCTGTTCACCATCGGTCAGCTGGTCGATCCCTTCAGCCGGGCGCGGCTCTCGCAGTCTTATGTGCTTGAGTGTTCCGACGGCAAGTGGGTGGCGCTACACATGTCCTCGCCGCCCAAGTTCTGGGAGGGCTTGGCCAAGGCGATGGAGCGCTCCGACATCTTTGACGATCCACGCTTTTCCACCCGCGAGGGGCGTGCCGAGAACCAGGAAGCCTTGATCGGCGTGCTGCAGTCGGTGTTCAAGCACCGCACGCGCACCGAGTGGTGCAACCGTCTGCTGGCCGAGGATGTGCCGCATGCGCCGATGTACAACTCGGCCGAGGTGCCCGAGGACCCGCAGATCAAGCATCTGCAGATGTTTGTGGAAGCGCCTTCGCCGGTCAAAGGCATGTTCAAGACCGTGCGCTCGCCGGTGTCCTATGACGGCGAGCGTTCGCTCAAGGTCACAGCGCCGCCGCTGCTCGGTCAGCACAACGAAGAGTTCAAGACGGGCTGGCCGGCACGGCCAGACGCCTGAGCAGGAAGGCATAGATGGTTCAGATCAAACGACGCCTGGCTTTGGCGCTGGGCTCCCTGCTTACGGCAAGCTGGGTCATGGCGCAGGACTTTCCGGTCAAGCCGGTGCGCATGGTGGTGCCCTTTGCGGCCGGCACCACCACCGACATCGTGGCGCGGGCCGTGGCCGAAGGCATGGCCCGCCAGCT
>JBILGP010000306.1:0-3662 GCA_044350985.1 Polaromonas sp.
TGGCGCGCCGCGTTTTTCAAGCCATTGGTCAAGGAGCGCTGTTCGACGACCCGCGCTTTGCCACGAATGCCGCACGCCTAGCCCACGACAAAGAGCTCGATGCGATGGTGGCCGACTTTATCGCTGATCTCACCCAGGCCGACTGCCTTGCACTGTTTCGAAAGCATGGGGTGACGGTTGGGCCAATCTATGCGCCGCCGCAATTGCTCACCGACCCGCACGTGGCGCAGCGGGGCGTGTATGTGCGCTTGGAGGTTGATGATGGCACCGAGCCCACGGTGATGCATCAGGTGACACCACGGCTGCAAGGCACACCGGGCAGCATCCGTCGCGCGGCGCCGCGACGGGGACAGCACACCAAGGAACTGTTGCTTGAACTCGGCGCTACGCCCGATGAGTGCGCAGCCCTGCAGCAACAAGGAGGCATCGAATGCAATTGAGACCAAGCCTGAGGTACTTGCGGTCTTTACTCTTCTTGCCGGCCACGGCAAATCACCTGCTGGCCAAGGCGACAGATCGTGGCGCCGACGCGCTGGTGGTCGACCTGGAAGATGCCATACCCCCTGATCGCAAAGTCGAAGCTCGCCCGATGGCGCGGGCGGCGGTGGAACAACTGGCGGCCCGCGGCGCGAAGGTGATCCTGCGCGTGAACAGCGAACCGCACTTGTGGGAGCAAGATCTGCTGCACATGCCGCTCCAAAGGCTGGCCGCCGTGATGCTGCCTAAAGTGGAGACGCCTCTTCAAGTCGAAGACTTCGCACAAGCACTAGCGGCTGGTGCTGCCGCGCAAGGTGAGCAGCCGCCCCCCATCGCAGCTTTGTTGGAGACGCCCCGCGGCGTCCTGGCGGCACCTCAGGTCGCGCCGCATCGAGCTCTGTGCGCGCTGGGCTTCGGCGCCGAAGACTATGCCGGCGCTTTAGGCCTGCCGCCAGAGCCTGCCGCGCTCACCTGGCCCGCGCAAATGGTATTGACCTGGGCACACGCCTATGGACTGGCCTGCTGGGGCTTGGCCGGCAGCATTGCGGTGGTGGACGACATGGCCAGTTTCGAGCAAACCGTTCATGCCGGCCGCGCGATGGGCTTTACCGGCTCAGTCTGTATTCACCCCCGCCAAGTGCCTATCGTCAACCGTGGTTTTTCTCCGACGGCCGACGAGCGGGCCTGGGCTGCGCGCGTCGTCGCCGCCGATGAAGCGGCACGCAAGGCGGGTCTGGGCGCGGTGCTGCTGGACGGCCGGATGATCGATCGGCCCATCGTCGAGCGGGCGCGCCGCTGGTTGGAATCGGCCTAATGAGCGCGGCGGTAGAGGCCACCAAGCACTGGGTCACCGTCTGGTCTGCGTCTGCACAAGGGGCCTATCCGATAGGCTCCACCATCGCCCAGCCCGACCTGAGCGCCGCCATTGCAGATGCCGGTTTAGGCCTGGTCAACCAGTCCTTTCGCATGCTGCTCAAGCCAGGGCTGTGGTCGACGCGTTTGAGGCTGCGCCTGAGCAATCGATTCGGCAACAGACCACTCCAGTTGCGCGGTATGAGTCTCGGACTGCACCTGGGCGGCGGCGCCCTGGTTCCAGGCACCCGCATCGAATGGCCCGACCAATGCGTGGCCGCCGGGCAATCCGCATGGACTCCTGCCATTGCATGGACGGCGCTGCCTGAGACACCACAGCTGCTGTTGGGCCGCAGCCTGGCCTTTAGCGCATGGGTAGACGGTGCCAGCGGGCCCATCACATGGCACGCCAAGGCCATGGCCACGTCCTATCTGGCCTCGCCAGAAGACCGAAGGGCCGCAGGTTCCGACAGCGAACTGGGCTTCCCGCATACCACCACGTCCACCTTCTTCTTCGACGCCTTGGATGCTTGGCTACCGACCAGCGTGTACACGCTGGTCGGCCTTGGTGATTCTTTGACTGACGGTACCGCAACCACACTCAACGGACACGACCGCTGGACCGACGTCCTGCAGCGCGAGCTGTGGGCGACAGGTCGCCAAGACATCGCGGTCATCAATGCAGGCATCGGTGGCAATCAGGTGTGTGGCCCAGGGCCTGAGGCAAGGCCCTGGCGCGGCGGACCAGCAGCCATCGAACGCCTGGAGGCAGACGTGCTCACTTTGTCAGGGGTGCGTTCAGTCCTCTGGCTTGAAGGCATCAACGACTTCAGCGACAACGGCCAAGCCCAAGCGACGACCGTGATCGAGGCCACGGCCAACGCCGTGCAGCGCTTGCGAGCCCAGGGTGTGCGCGTCATCGGAGCAACGGTCCCCAGCGCCCTGGGCAGCACGCGGCCAGGCCACGGCAGCGCACTTCAGGACGCTCAGCGTCGCGCCTTCAATGCCGAAGTTCGCCGGGGGGTGCTGTTCGACGACTTCGTTGACCTGGACCATGCCCTGACAGATCCCGCCACTGGTGCGCTGAAGGCCACGTTCAACGGCGACAGCACCCTCGGCGATCGAGGCGATGGCATACACCCCAACCGCGCTGGCCATGCCGCCATGGCCCGCTTCATTTCCTCCCACTTGCCATGAACCCTCTACCTAACCCATTCGACCCCCGACTGCGCGACGATCTGAACGCCAACGAAAAAGCTCTGCTCCATTTCATGTCCGACTGCATGCATGGTCACGACATGAGTCTGGTCGAGCGCTATGTGGCCGAGGACTACATCCAGCACACGCCGGGCATTGGCCAGGGGCGCGCAGGGCTGCGCCATTACCTCGAACAAGTGGCCTGGAAGCGACCGGGTCGCTTGACATGGCGGCCCATTCATCTGTTCTCTTGCGGCGACTTCATCATCCTGCACAAGCTGTTGCCCCATACCGTGATTGCCGACTTCATGCGCTTTAACGCCCAGGGTCTGATGGCGGAGCATTGGGATGTGGTGCAGCCCCTGCCAGAGCCCGACTACGACCCCATGCGACTGTCCGTTGAGAACCTGTCACGGTTTACAGCCTTGTTCAAGATCAGCTGAGGTCGGTTTTCCCGGGTAACATCTGCACCACAGACTGAACTTTGCACACTTCACCCAACCCAACAACAGGAGCCAGCGATGCCAAGGCCAAAGAAGACATGGGGTGAAAAGATGCAGGCAAAACCGCCCCACCATGTGATCCTTGAGAAGGATTTCGCGGGGATCCCCAAGGGGTCCAAGCTGCACATTTCATGCCCCGTTGAGGTGGCAGCAGAGCTCAAGACGATCGCGCCTGGCTCTACTATGTCGATCCAGGCATTCAGGCGCAAATTGGCCGAGACAAACAACTGTGACGCGACGTGCCCAGTCTCTACATCCCTTTTTTTAAGAATCGTGGCGGAGCACTCCTGGGAGGAGTACAGCCGTACCGGCAGCACCCGAGACGTGGCCCCGTTTTGGCGGGTTCTTGAGTCCAATTCACCCATGGCAAAAAAGCTGAGTTTCGATCCAGCCTGGATCGACTTGCAGAGGGAACTTGAATCTGAGTCGGGCCCTACTGTGCTCGTGCAAAAGCACATCGAGAAGCCAAGATCGCATCGGGCATTCTTGGCCGCACTGACCTGCCCCCTTCCGGCGTACCACGGTGAAAAAGTCAGGAGGTCCTGATGACCCTGACCCCAATTCCTTACCGTTCGAAAGTAGGATTTTCCGGCTCCTTATCAGCCGATGCAGCGGGCCGAGGCCCGCTGCATC
>JBILGP010000307.1:0-3656 GCA_044350985.1 Polaromonas sp.
CCCAGGTGCTGAAGGCCTCACCCTGGGGTGTGTGGTTTGGGCAAGGGCTCTGAGGCAGAGCCCTTGCCCAAATCCTTGACCGGCGCTGCGGCGCCCGACCTCCAACCGCACCCTAAGCGAGACACGCCATGGCCACCGAAGGCAATCTGCAGGCGCCCACACGCCATCCGATCGACTGGCAGAACCCCGAGTTCTACAACGAAGAAGCCACCTTCAAGGAGATGGAGCGCATCTTCGACATCTGCCACGGCTGCCGGCGCTGCGTGAGCCTGTGCGGCTCGTTCCCCACCTTGTTTGACTTGGTCGACGAGGGCCCGACCGGTGAAGTCGACGGCGTGGACAAGAAAGACTACTGGAAGGTGGTCGACCAGTGCTACATGTGCGATCTGTGCTACCTGACCAAGTGCCCCTATGTGCCGCCGCACGAATTCAATCTGGACTTTCCGCACACCATGCTGCGGGCCAAGGCGATCAAGTTCAAGAAGGGCGAGGTCGGCGCGGCCGAGAAGTTTCTGGCCTCCACCGACGTGCACGGCTCCTTTGCGGGCATCCCCATCGTGGTGCAGGCGATCAACGCGGTCAACAAGACCCAGGTGGCGCGCAAGGTGATGGAGGCGACCCTGGGCGTCGATCAGCATGCCTGGCTGCCCTCGCTGGCCACCCGCAAGTTTCGCTCGAGCGCGCCCGATTCGCCGCCGCACCCGGTCAAGGACGGCGCCAACACGACGGGCAAGGTGGTGATCTACTCGACCTGCTACATCAACTACAACGAGCCGGGCATCGGCCACGACCTGCTCAAAATCCTCGATCACAACGAGGTGCCCTATGTCCTGGTCGAGAAGGAAAAATGCTGCGGCATGCCCAAGCTCGAGCTCGGTGACCTCGAGTCGGTCGACCACAGCAAGCAGGCCAACATCCCGGTGCTGGCCAAGTATGCGCGCGACGGTTTTGCCATCCTCAGCGCGGTCCCGAGCTGCACCCTGATGTTCAAGCAGGAAATCCCGCTGATGTACCCGGACGATGCCGAGGTGCAGTTGGTCAAGCAGCACATGTGGGACCCGTTCGAGTACCTCATGGCTCGCAAGCGCGATGGCCTGCTCAAGACCGAGTTTGAGCAGCCGCTGGGCAAGATCAGCTACCAGATTCCCTGCCACGGCCGGGTGCAAAACATCGGCAAGAAGACCGAAGAGATGCTCAAGATGGTGCCGGGCACCAGTGTTCACACCCACGAGCGCTGCTCGGGCCATGCTGGCACGTTCGGTGTGAAGAAGCCCTTCCACGACCAGGCCATGAAGATCGGCAAGCCCTTGTTCAAGGCCATGGCCAAGCACAAGGACGGCGGGCTGCCCGATTTGATCTCCAGCGACTGTCCGCTGGGCGGGCATCACATTGCCCAGGGCTTTGAGGTCAATGCGCTCGGCCAGGTGCCGCAGCAGCACCCGCTCACCCTGATCCGCACCGCCTACGGACTCAAATGATGTCTGCCGTCCGGCTCGCACCTGCCTGCGGCGGGCCGATGACGGCTTGAAAAGGAAATCGACCATGCAAATGACCGGAAAAGTCACCCGTGAGAGCCTCATGACGCTCGAGGCCTACAGCAAATGGCGCAAGGAGAACAAGCCAGCGGTGGTCAAGCACCGCCAATTGCGCAGCGTGCAACTGGGCGACCACCTCAATATTCAGTTCGAGAGCGAGCTGACCATCCGCTACCAGATCCAGGAGATGCTGCGCATCGAAAAGATCTTTGAGGAAGAGGGCATCGAGCACGAAATCGAGGCCTACGCGCCGCTGGTGCCCGATGGCAGCAACTGGAAGGCCACCTTGCTCATCGAATACCCGGACATCAATGAGCGCAAGCGCGAACTCAAGCGCCTGATCGGCGTGGAAGACAGGCTCTTCGTCGAGGTCGAGGGCGAGGGCCGTGTCTACGCCATAGCCGATGAAGACCTCGATCGCGAAAACGATGAAAAGACCTCGGCGGTGCATTTCCTGCGCTTCGAATTCAATCGCGCCCAGTGCGCCGCCATCTTGGCGGGGGCCGGCGTCAAGATTGGCTGCGATCACACCCATTACCCGGCGCATGTGACGGTCGCGCCAGAAACGCTGGCGTCTCTGGCGGGTGATTTGCGCTAAGCCCCCGGCAGATCGCGCCGAGGGCGGCGCTCCCACAAAGGCAGTGGGACCGCTTTTAGCGCATGTTGATGCGCGCCTCGGGACCAAAAACGCCTTGTGCCTGACGCGGCAGGCAGCGCCAGTAGGCGGGCTGCGCTTGCACCTGGCCGCCCAGAGAGGCGGCTGCTTGCCAGCCCCAGCGTGGCTGGTACAGGAAGGCGCGGGCCAGTGCCACCAGATCGGCGTCGCCACGGGCGAGCACGCCCTCGGCCTGCTCGGGCTCGGTGATCAGGCCCACCGCAAAGGTGATCAGCCCCGAGCGCTCGCGCACCGCCCGCGCCAGATGGACCTGGTACTCGGGGCCGAGCGTGATTTTTTGTAGCGGCGAGACGCCGCCTGAGGAGATGTGCACGAACTGCGCGCCCCGCGCCTTAAGCAGGTAGGCCAGCTCGGCCGTTTCTTCGACGCTCCAGCCGCCTTCAACCCAGTCCGTGCCCGAGATGCGCACGCCCAGCGTGCCGCCGAAGGCGCTGCGCACCTCGTCGAACACCTCCAGCGTGAGCCGAATGCGGTTTTCGAAGGAGCCGCCATAGGCGTCGCTGCGCTGGTTGGCCAGCGGCGAAAGAAACTGGTGCAGCAGGTAGCCGTGCGCGGCATGCAGCTCGATCGCCTCGATGCCGATGTCAGCGCTGCGCCGGGCCGCGGCCACGAAATCGCGGCGCACCTTGGCGATGCCCTGGGCATCGAGCGCCACTGGCGCGGCTTCGTGGGGCAGGTGCGGCAGCGCGCTCGGTGCCAGGGGAGGCCAGCCGCCCTCGCTCAGAGCGATCAACTGGCCGCCGTCCCAGGGCGCCGCGCTCGAGGCTTTGCGGCCGGCATGGGCCAGTTGGATGCACACCGGCATGGCCGGTGCCAGCGCACGGGCACGATGGAGCTTGTCGTGCAAGGCCGCAGCGGTGGCATCGTCCCACAGGCCCAGGCAGCCCGGGGTGATGCGGCCTTCGGCACTGATGGCGGTCGCTTCAAGGGTGAGCATGCCTGCGCCGCTGTTGAGCAACTGGCCCCAGTGCATCAGATGCCAGTCGGTGGCGCGCCCCTGCTCGGCCGAGTACTGGCACATGGGGGCAATCACGATGCGGTTGGCCAGGGTCAGAGGGCCCTGGGGCGATTGGAAGGTCAGGGGAGAAAAAAGAAGGCTCACTTGGTGCTCGCAAGAGGGCTCTGGCCCCGGGGTTTTCGGCTTGGCAGCCGGCCCGCGGTGGGAGGCTGCCCGATAATTGTCGGTCTTTCGGCCCTGCGTTGCTTGCCCTATGCTGTTTCTGCTCTCGCCTGCAAAATCACTGGACTACGACACCCCGATCGGGACCTTGCCGCACAGCCTGCCCGGCTTTGTGGAGCAGTCCAGCGAATTGATCGATCTGCTGCGCCAGCGCTCGCCGCAAGAGATTGCGCAACTGATGGACCTGTCGGACAAACTCGCCAGCCTCAACGTCGCGCGCTATGAGACTTGGCGACCCAAGTTCAGCGCTGCCAATTCTCGCCAG
>JBILGP010000308.1:0-3649 GCA_044350985.1 Polaromonas sp.
CCCAGCCGTTGAGCGAGCCTTCGCCCCAGGCCACGGCGCCGCTCGAATCGCGCACGCGCACAAACCACCAGTTGGTCTTGCTCGAGACGTGCAGCACCTGGCTGTCGATGTGGGTAATCGTGGGGCTGGGGCTGTTCATGGGGGCTTGGCGGCATCATCGGCGGGGCGGGCCAGCGGGTGGACCGCCATCTTGCGCCCGAGCAAGACGGTGGCCATGACTGCCAGCGCAAAGCCCAGCGTCATCGCATCGAGGCTCTCGCCGACCAGCGCCACCGCAAAGAGCATGGACAAAAAAGGCTGCAGCAACTGCACCTGGCTCACGCGCACGGTGCCGCCCAGCGACAGGCCGCGGTACCAGAAGAAAAAGCCCACCCACATCGGAAAGACGGCCAGATAGACCAGCGACACCCAGGTGCGCGTTTGCATCACCTCGGTGGGCATGCTCAGCCAGGTGCCGGGCACGGTCAGCGGCAGGGCCACCAACAGCGACCAGCAAATCACTTGTTCGGGCGGCATCTGGCCCGACAGCCGCGCGCCCCAGACATAGCCCATCGAGGCGGCCACCATGCCCAGCAGCAGCAGCGCGTCGGCCGGGTGCAGCACCCAGGCGCTCGGGCCCGAGCGCAGCAGCGCATAGGCCATGACCAGTGCGCTGCCCAGGCCGGCGCAGACCCAAAAGCCCACCGAGGGGCGCTGGCGGTTGAGCAGCGCCCCGAGCACCGCGGTCGACAGCGGCAGCACGCCTTGAATCGCGCTGGCATGGACCGCCTCCACATGGCGCAGCGCCACCGAGGTGCACAGCGGAAAGCCCAGCACCACACCGAGCGAGATGATGAGCAGCGCCGGCCAGTGCCGGCGCTCGGGCCAGGGCGCGCGCACGGCCAGCAGGTACAGCGCCGACAGCAGCGCTGCGATCACCGCACGCGCCAGGGCCACGAACACGCCCGAAAGCTGCGGCTCCTGGGGCGTGCCCACCGCCAGCCGGGTCACCGGCAGGGTGACCGAAAAAATCAGCACCGCCACCAGCCCGAGCAGCAGGCCGCGTCGCTGGGCTGCAGCCGTACTCATCGCTGCAGCATCCAGGCGCCGGTGAGCACCAGCACCGCGGCCATGATCCGGTTGAACCCTTGCAGCCGCCGCCCGCTGCCCTCGGGTCCGGCCAGCCACTGGCGCAGCAGCGTGCCCACCAGCGCGTAAGTCAGGTTGCTGGCAAAGGCGAAGGCCAGCATCACCGGCAGCACCTGGGCAAAGCGCAGCTCGGGGTGGTTTTGGCCGGCGATCCAGCCGCTGACGATGGCCAGCGCCAGCATCCAGGCCTTGATATTGAGAAACTGCAGCGCCATGCCCTGGATAAAGCCCACCTGCAGCGCGCTGCCCGAGCCGCTGGCCTGCGGGCTGCTGCGCGCCAGCCGCCAGGCCAGCCACCACAGATAGGCCACGCCCAGCCCCTTGAGGCCCCAGTTGAGCCAGGGCAGGGCCACCACCAGGGCGCCCAGGCCCAGGCTGCACAGGGTCAGCAGCACGCCCCAGCCGGCCGGCACCGAGCAGACAAAGGGCAGGGCGTGGCGCAGGCCGCCGTTGGCTGCCAGCGCGGCCGACAGCGTGGTGTTGGGCCCGGGCGTAAAGCTCATGGCCGTGGCCAGGGCCAGCAAGGCCCAAAATTCGGTGGAACTCATGGAGGGTGGGAGCGACGGGGTGCCCGATGATGACACAGCCGGGTCTTGAAACCCGGGCGCTCGCCCCAATCTCGGCCGGCATGACTAGCCAAACCCACTCCTTTCAGGCCGAGGTGGCCCAGCTGCTCAAGCTGGTCACCCACTCGCTTTATTCCAACCCAGATATTTTTCTGCGTGAGCTCATTTCAAATGCGTCCGATGCCTGCGACAAGCTGCGCTTTGAGTCGCTGCACGACGCCGCCTTGCTCGAAGACGCGCCCGAACTGCAGGTCAAGCTCGACTTTGACAAAGATGCGCGCACCCTGAGCATCACCGACAACGGCATCGGTCTGGCGCGCCAGGAGGCGATCGACAACCTGGGCACGATCGCCAAAAGCGGCACGCGCGAATTCATGACCCGCCTGACGGGCGACCAGAAAAATGACGCCCAGCTCATCGGTCAGTTTGGCGTCGGCTTTTATTCGGGCTTCATCGTTGCCGACCGCATCACGGTCGAGAGCCGGCGTGCGGGCCTGCCGGCCGATCAGGGCGTGCGCTGGAGCAGCCAGGGCAGCGGCGACTTCGAGGTCGAGGACATCACCCGGGCCGAGCGCGGCACCCGCGTGACTTTGCACCTCAAGGAGGACGCCGGCGACTACCTGGGCGCCTGGAAGCTCAAGGGCATCATCAGCAAGTATTCGGACCACATCAGCCTGCCCATCCTCATGCCCAAGGAGGAGTGGAAAGAAGGCGAGAACGACCAGCCCGGGCAGATGGTGCGCACCGACGAGTGGGAAACCGTCAACAAGGCCAGCGCGCTGTGGAGCCGCGCCAAGAAGGACATCAGCCAGGAGGAGTACGACGAGTTCTACAAGCAGCTCAGCTACGACCAGACGGCGCCCCTGGCGCACACCCACAACCGGGTGGAAGGGGCGACCGAATACACCCAGCTGCTCTACATTCCGGCCAAGGCGCCGATGGACCTGTACAACCGGGAAAAAGCGCCCGGGGTCAAGCTCTACGTCAAGCGCGTTTTCATCATGGACGAGGCCGAGGCCTTGCTGCCGGTCTACCTGCGCTTTGTCAAAGGCGTGGTCGACTCCAGCGACCTGCCGCTCAATGTCTCGCGCGAGATCTTGCAGGAAAGCCGCGCGGTCAAGGCGATCCGCGAGGGCAACACCCGCCGTGTGCTCTCGATGATCGAAGAGCTGGCCACCCACGAAGCCGAGAAGTTCAAGACGTTTTACGCCGAGTTTGGCGCGGTGCTCAAGGAAGGTCTGGGCGAGGACTTCTCCAACCGCGAGCGGCTGGCCAAGCTGCTGCGCTTTGCCTCCTCGACCACCGACACGGTCAGCGTGGCGCTGGCCGACTACAAGGCGCGCATGAAAGAAGGCCAGGAGGCGATTTACTACATCACCGCCGACACGCAGGCGGCGGCCAAGAACAGCCCGCAGCTCGAGATCTTTCGCAAAAAGGGCATCGAGGTGCTGCTCATGAGCGACCGCGTCGACGAGTGGGCGCTGTCTTTCCTCAACGAGTTCGACGGCACGCCGCTGCAGTCGGTGGCCAAGGGCGCGATCGATCTGGGCAAGCTGCAAGACGAAGAAGAAAAAAAGGCGGCCGAGCAGGCGCAGGAGCAGTTCAAGCCGATGCTCGAGCGCATCAAGGAGGCGCTCAAGGACAAGGCGGCCGATGTGCGCGCCACCACCCGGCTGGTCGATTCACCGGCTTGCCTGGTGGTGCAAGACGGTGGCATGTCCATGCAACTGGCGCGCATGCTCAAGGCCGCCGGCCAAGCCGCGCCCAGTGTCAAGCCCATCTTGGAAATCAATGCCGAGCATGCCCTGGTCAAGAAGCTGCAGGCGGCCGACGCCCACTTTGACGACTACGCGCACATCCTGTTCGACCAGGCCCTGCTGGCCGAAGGCGGCCTGCCCGAGGACCCCGCGGCCTATGAGCGCCGGGTTAATGTGCTGTTGGCCTGAGCCGCCGTG
>JBILGP010000014.1:0-12010 GCA_044350985.1 Polaromonas sp.
ACAGAGCCGCTGGCCAATGCCGTCGCGGTGACCAGCGCAGCGCCGGCCCATTGTTTGAACTTGCTTGAGTATTTCATTGAAGTCTCCTTCCTTTGCTAGCCAATTGAATGACGACGTCCCTGCAAAATGCGCCCCGCACCCACGTCATGGCACGTTGCGTCGAACCTCTTGCGTGTCCTTTGGTTGAAATGAATCGGTGCACTACAACACCCCCAGGCTGCGGCCGACCGGCCAGTAAATGCCGGCACCCGTGACGCCGCCGTCGACGGCCAGGTCAGCGCCAGTGATGTAGGCCGCCTGAGGCCCGAGCAGAAAAAACATCACGTCGGCCAACTGCTCGGGCTGGGCCATGTGCTGCAGCGGAATGATTCCCTGCAGCGTCTCGACCAGCGCCGGGTAGTTGCGCACCATCTCGGTGTCGACCACGCCCGGACAGATGCAATTGACACGGATGCCCCGCGCACCGAGCTCCATGGCCGCGCTGCGGGTCAGGCCCCGCAAAGCCCATTTGCTGGTGCTGTAGGCCGCCGAAAAGTAGCCCGTCATGCCCACCGTCGACGACACGTTGACGATGGCAGCGCCACTGGGCATCAAGGGGGCCATGGCGCGTATGCCCAAGAAGCTGCCGGTCAGGTTGGTGGCCATGACGCGCTCCCAGTTCTCCAGGGCGGTCTGCGTCACCGGGGCGCGCGGGCCCGTGATGCCGGCGTTGTTGACCAAGCCCTGTACGGGCAAGCCCGCCTCGCGCAAGCTGGCGGCCAGCGCCTCCCACTGCGCCGCGCTGGCCACATCGCCATGCACCGGCACCACCTGGCCTGGCAGGTGCTGCACCTGCTGCTGCAGTTGCGCCCAGGCCGGATCTTCTGGCGGCAGGGCATCGAGCACATAGACCGTGGCACCGGCCTGCACCAAGAGCCGGGCCACGCAAGCGCCCTGGCCCCTGGCCCCACCTGTGACCACCGCGGCCTTGTTCACCCAATGCATCGATGCCGAATCGCTCATCGCGCGGTCCTTATTGGGGCTTGATCCCGGCCGAGGCGGCCACCGCCCGAAAACGCTCGATCTCGCTCATCTGAAAGCGCCGCATGTCGTTGGTGGTCAAGGCCAGCGGATCGGAGCCGATCTTGCGCGTGAACTCCTTGGTGACCGGCAGCGCCATGACCTTGAGCACCGCCTCGACCAGACGGTTGGTGACGGCCTCGGGCGTCTCGCTGCGCACCGTCAGCGTGGTCCAGGTGTAGTTGACGTATTCGGGATAGCCCAGTTCTTTGGCGGTAGGAATTTCGGGATAGTCCGGGTGGCGAACATCGCCAGTGACTGCCAGGGCGCGCAGCTTGCCGCCTCTGACCTGGGGCATGGCTGCAATCAAATCGCTGACCGACCAATCCACCTGGTTGCCCAGCAGGGCCAAGAAGGTCTCTGGCGCCCCGCGATAAGGCACGTTGACATGGTGGGTCTTGGTCTGCGCACCAAACCATTCGGCCGACAGGTGAAAGCCGGCCGTGTAGGTGCCCACGTTGAGTTTTTTCTGACTGTCACGCCCGGCTTGCACCAATTCGGCCAGCGTATTGAGGCGGGTGTTGCTGCTGGAGGCCACCAGCACCATCATGCCGCGCGTCAAGCCGCTGATGGGCTTGAAGTCCTTGACGGCGTCATAGGGGATGTCCTTGATGACCACCGGGTTGACCGCCAGATGGGTGTTGGTGCCCAAAAACAAGGTGTAGCCATCGGCCGGCGCCTGCTTGACCGCCATGGCCGCGATCACCCCGTTGCCACCCGCACGGTTTTCTACCACCACGGACTGCCCCAGAACCACCGACAGTTGCTCGGCGAAAAATCGGCCCACGGTGTCCGAGCCGCTGCCTGGCGAGGTGGGCACGACGATGCGCAGGCTGCGATTGGGGAAGTTGTCCTGCGCCCAGCTTGGGGCAATGGCCGACACCAGCAAACCGGCGGCCAGGGTGCGTATCCAATTCAATCTCATAGCGGTCTCCTTGGGTTTGGAAGAAATGCAATGCGTCCCGGTTGGCATCAGGCAAGCACGAAACGCGGCAGCGCGAAATCGCCCTCGCGCTCAATGCGCAGCAGCACCGGCTGATCGATCCGCAAGTCGTTGGGATCGGCAAGACCGACGACATTGCTGATCAAACGCGGGCCTTCTTCGAGTTCGATGAGCGCCACGTTGTAGGGCAATCGGGTTTCAAAAGCCTTGTGATAGGCGATGTGAAACACGACCCAACTGACCACCTTGGCGCGGCCGCTGGCGGGCACCCATTGCCATTGGTCGTGCAGGCAGGCGGGGCATTCGGTGCGCGCCGGC
Source organism: Polaromonas sp. (assembly GCA_044350985.1). Taxonomy (GTDB): domain Bacteria; phylum Pseudomonadota; class Gammaproteobacteria; order Burkholderiales; family Burkholderiaceae_C; genus Polaromonas. The sequence continues at coordinate 2,321 of JBILGP010000014.1, forward strand.
AACCAGCCATGACCGCAGGCGCTGCACTTTTGGTAAGACAAGACGCCTTGCTGCAAGCGGTCCCAATAGGGCGCGGTCAGTTCGGTGCGGATCGGAAGCGGCAGATCAACATCACTCATGGCGGCTCCTTACTGACCCAAGATGAGCGTGGAATGCGTGTGCATGATCCCGCCTTGATTGCTGACGATGCAGGTGCGCGCGCCCTTGACCTGGTTGACGGCCTCGCCGCGGATCTGGCGCACGCCCTCGATGACCATCTGCAGGCCCGGCATCCCTGTCTCCGACAGCAGGCCGCCCGAGGTGTTGAGCGGCAGCTCGCCGCCGATTTCGATGCGTCCGCCCGCCACGAAAGGCCCGCCCTCGCCCTTCTTGCAAAAGCCGTAGTCCTCCAACGTGATCAGGGGCACGATGGAAAAGCAGTCGTAGAGCTGGGCCACGTCGATGTCTTTGGGCGCGAGCCCGGCCATCTTGAAAGCGGTCTGCGCCGACACAAGCGCCGCGGTGGACGTGAGCACTGGGCGCTGCACCACCTCCCAGGAGGTCTGACCCTGGCCGAAGCCGAGGATGGACACCGGCTTGGCCACCTGCAACTGACGAGCCCGCTGGGCCGACATCACCACCACGGCCGCGCCGCCATCAGAGACCAGGCAGCAGTCGTCGCGGGTCAGGGGCGCCACGATCAGGCGCGACTGGCGGTACTGCTCGAGGGTCAGTGGCTTGCGCAATTGCGCGTTGGGATTGCTCGCGCCGTGCTTGCGGCAGGCGGTGACGATGGCGCCGAGCTGCTCGCGCGTGGTGCCAAACTCGGCCATGTGGCGCTGGGCAATCATGGCGTAACCCGAAGGGGTGCCAAACCAGCCAAAGACATCGTCATCGCCCCAGGACTTCTCGTAGGCATGGCGCGAGCCGGTGGCCGGGTTGTCGGCCAGGCAGACCAGCGCGACCTCGCACTGACCGGCCTCGATCGCCATGACCGCATAGCTGATCATGCTGATGTTGCTGGCCCCGCCATGGTCGTACACCCCCCCAATGCGCGGCATCAGGCCCATGGCCTCGGCCAGCTTTTGCGCATACATCATCTCGAACTTGGAGGTCGGCGCCTTGACAAACAGGCCGTCGACCATGGACTTGTCGATGCCGGCGTCGGCCAGCGCCTTGCGCGCCGCCTCGATGTTCAAAGACACCGTGCTGCGGCCCTCGAGCTTGCCAAAGGCGGTATGACCCACCCCGGCGATGACGGCTTGTCCTCGCATCAGATCACCTCCTCATCGTGCAGTTGCTGCAGCTCCTGGTCTGACAAGCCCAGCCACTGGCCATAGACCTCTTGGTTGTCACGACCAAGCTCTCCGCTGGGTTTGATGGCGAGCGGCTCGGAGCCTTCAAAGCGCAGCGGCGAGTTCATCAGGCACACCCGCCCGTACATGGGGTGATCGACCCACTGCAGGGCGCCGCGCTCGTGCATGTGCGCATCGTTGACCACCTCATCGAGCTTGCGCACGGGCGCGCAAGGCACGCGGTGCTGCATGAGCAAATCAAACAGGGCCTGCTTGGGGTGCCGGGAGGTGTAGTCCCCGACCAGCGCGTCGATATCGTCCATGTGCTCGACCCGATGCTTGAGATCGGCATAGCGCGGATCGGCGAGCAGGTCTTCACGGCCCATGGCTTTGAGCAGCGACTTCCAGTGCGTCTCGCCCACGCAAATGATGGCGATGTGCCCGTCTTGTGTGGGGTAGACGTTGTAGGGCGACTCGGCCAGGCCGCCATGGCGGTTGCCGGTGCGCTCCGGCGCCGCGCCGCCGCTGCCGTAGTGCAGGCCGAGGTTGGACGCCAGTGAGGCATACACCGCCTCCTGCATGGCCACCTCGACCAGACGGCCCCGCCCAGTGCGCTCGCGCTCAAACAAGGCCGTCATGATGCCCGCGTACAGGTGGGTGCCGCCAAAAAAATCACACAGCGCGGGGCCCGCCTTGACCGGGGGTCGGTCAGGGAAACCGGTCACGCTCATGATGCCGGCCATGGCCTGCACCGTCAGGTCCATGGCCGGGTAGTGGCGATTGGGGCCGGAGCGGCCATAGCCAGAACCGGCGCCATAGACCAGGCGCGGATTGACCTGGCTCAAGGCCTCATAGCCCAGACCCAGGCGGTCCATGGCGCCAGGGGCGAAGTTTTCCACCACCACATCGGCACGTTGCACCATGGTCTTGAGCAGCTCGCGGCCCCGCTCGCTCTTGAGGTTGAGCGTGGCGAAGGTCTTGTTGCTGTTGAGCATGGCAAAGGGCAGCGCCGCGCCGCCGACCACGCTGCGCTTTCTCAGGTGCTCGCCCCCCTTGGCCTCGATCTTGATGACGCGAGCGCCGGCCATGGCCAGCAGGAAGCTGCAGTAAGGCCCGTTGTAGATCTGGCCCAGATCGACAACAGTCACGCCGTCCAGCGGAAGCGGTCGGCTCATCTCAGCGCCCCTTGAACTGTGGCGGGCGCTTTTCGGCAAAGGCTTGGGTACCTTCGGCCACGTCTTCGGTGTTTTGCAGCATGCGCCCGATCAAGCGCTCCAGACGCAGACCCGACTGCAAGTCGAGGTCGCGGCTGCGGATGGCCAGCTCTTTGGCCGCCTGCACCGCCAGCGGGGCGTTGGCAGCGATGCGTTGGGCGTACTCCATGGCGGTGGGCAGCAGTTGATCCATCGGCACCACCTTGTTGACCAGACCCCAGCGCTCGGCGGTGGCCGCATTGAAGCTGTCGCCGGTGAGCAAGATTTCCATGCCGATGGCATAGGGCACCTGGCTCATGATGCGCTGCGTGCCGCCATTGCCCGCGATCACGCCGCGCTTGACCTCGGCCAGGTTGAACGTGGCATGGGTGGCGGCAATCCGAATATCGGTGGCCAGCATCAGGGTCACGCCGCCGCCCAGGCAATAGCCATTGATCGCACTGATCACCGGCTTCCAAACCTCCAGGCCGCGGTTGAGCAACTGGTCGGCCTGGGTCAGCCACATCTCGGACATGGGCGTGGGCGCGGTGATGAAGCTCTTGATGTCGGCGCCGGTGGTAAAGGACTTCTCGCCAGCGCCGGTGACGACGGCCACACGGATGGCTGGATCGTCGCGCACGGTCATCCAGGCTTGCGACAAGCCCTGGTAATGCTCGGCGTCCATCGCGTTCAGACGCTCAGGACGGTTGATGGTGATCAGGGCCACGCCCTCATCGGAAACCGTGAAATCGATTGCCATGGTCAGCTTTCCTTTATGCGCCCTGGCGCAGCGCGCCCAGGATGTCACGGGCCACCACCATGCGGTGGACTTCGGAAGGGCCCTCGCCGATGCGCTTGATGCGCATCTCCCGGTACCAACGCTCGAGCGGCAGCTCCTGGGCCACGCCCATGCCGCCCAGAATCTGGATGCAGCGATCGACCACGCGGCCGGCGGTCTCGGTGCCGTAGACCTTGGCAATCGAAGCGTCGACCTTGATGTTGCGGCCCATGTCGGCATTCCAGGCGGCCTGGTAGACCAGCAGCCGGGCGGCGCGCAACTCGATTTCGGAGTCGGCGATCATCCATTGAATGGCTTGCTTGTCGGCCAGGTGGCTGCCAAAGGCTTTGCGCTGACGCGCCCAGTCGATGGCAATGTCCAGCGCCGCCTGCGCGATGCCGATGGTGGCGGCCGCGTAGGGCGGGCGGGCATGAATGAGCCACTCTTCAGCAAAGGCAAAGCCCTTGCCTTCCTCGCCAAGCCGATCCTCGATCGGGACCTCGTAGTTGTCGAAGTGCACCTCGTAGGGTGAATACGAGCGGATCACGGGAATTTTGGACAAGCTGATGCCGGGACGGCTCTTGTCGACCACGAAACTGGTGATGCCCTCACGCCCCTTGCTGTCGCCCACGCGGGCAAACACGATGCCCCACTTGGCCATGCCGGCGCCAGAGATCCAGATCTTGGTGCCATTGATGACGTAGCGATCGCTCTTGCGCTCGGCACGGGTTTGAATGGCCCGACCCGGGTCGGAGCCGCCCGAGGGCTCGCTGATGGCCACAAACGCCTTGGTGCCGTTGGCCACGTCTTCGCGCGCAAAGCGCTGCTGGTGCTCGGTGCCTTTCCAGATCACATTGGGCGGGTCAAAGCCAAAGGCGCCACAGCCGGCGATGTAGGCGCCCATGCGGCATTTGGCCGTTTCCTCAGCGGCCACGCACTGGCCCAGCAGGCTCAGGCCGGCGCCGCCGTTTTCAGCCGGCGTCTCAAACAGCCACAGCCCCAGGTCCTTGGCCTTTTTTTGCAGGGCCGCCAACTGAGCCGGTGCCGGCTCGTAGGCATCGTGCTCAAGCGTGTCTTCAACCGGCTTGACCTCGTCTTGCATGAACCGGCGTATGGTGCCCTGCAGCATCCTGAGTTCTTCTGGAAGCTCCCAACTTCCCGCACTGTCGTGTGTCATGGGTATCCCGTCTGTTGTCTTTGAATCAATGGATCGATCGGCTCAGGCATGTGCCGGCTTGGCCGCCAGTTGCTCGCGCCGCTTTTGGCTGGCTGCGCGGTCGAGGCTGTAAAGCGGCGTGCCGGCAGCCGGCTGGCTTTGCGTGGCAATCACCACGCCGTATACCGACTCGGCGGTCTGGCGCGAGATGTAGGCACAGTTCAGGTCGCGCTCGACCGCATCGAGGTCGCGCTCGAGGGGGTTGCCGTAGCCGCCACCACCGGGCGAGTGAGCGCGCAGGGTGTCACCGGCTTTGAGCGGGCGCTTGTCTTCTTTGCTGCGCATCTGCGGCGTCCAGGTCTTGCCATCGGTGACAAATTCCACCCGGTTGGGCTGAGCCGCCCCGCCGCTAAGCACACCAAACGGTGCGTGGTCGGCGCGGTCGCCCAAGACCGTGACCAGGCATTCGTTCCAGGTGGTAAAGCTGTAGCTGGTGCCGCAGCCGCCGCGGTGCCAACCCGCGCCGCCAGAGTCGTCGCGCACGCTGAAGTGGTTGAAGCGGATCGGGAAGCGATGCTCCGACATCTCCAGCGACATGAAGTTGGCCATAGACTGTGGCGGCGTGCCGTTGACCAGCCCGTCGCTGGCCCGGCTCGCACCATAGCCGCCCGGATAGGGGAACACGCCCACGTAGTAGTTGCCGGAGCGGGGATGGGTGCCGCTGATGGCGACCACACCGATCGTGCCGAAGAAGGCGGCGGGGGCTTTGTCGGGGATGGCCTGCGCCAGGGCGCCGAAGGTCACGTCGATGGCCCGGCCCATGGGCTCGAGGTAGCCGCCGCACGCGGTGGGATATTCGGCCGACAAAAGCGTGCGCGGCGGCAGCGTGAAGCTGATGGGGCGAAACGTCCCGCCGTTGACCGGCACATCCGGAAAGATATGCTTGATGGCCACATAGCACGACGACAGGGTGGTGTTTCTGGACATGTTCATCGGGCCGGTGGTGCTGGCACCCGTTCCCGTGAAGTCAAAGTGCATCTCGTCGCCCTTGACCGTGATGGCCAGCTTGACCGGCACACGCTGGTCGTTGATGCCATCGTTGTCGAGAAAGTCCTCGCAACGGTAGGTGCCGTCCGGGATTTCGGCAATGTAGGAGCGCATCTGGCGCTCGGAGTATTCGATCATTTCGTTGAGGCACTGCGACAGGGTCTGGCGGCCATAGCGCTGCACCAGCGCCTCGATGCCGCGGTGCCCGACCGTAAAGACGTTGACCATGGCCGAGAGGTCGCCCGCGATTTCTTTGGGCAGTCTCACATTGGCCTTGAACATGGCCAGCAAGCCTTCATTGAGGCGCCCCTGCTCATAGAGCTTGACCGGCGGGATGACGATGCCCTCCTGGTGGATCTCGGTGGCCTTGGGGCCCCAGCCCCCGGGCACGTTGCCGCCGATGTCCATCCAGTGGCCGGTGGTGGCCAGCACCGCGAACAACTGGCCCTCAGCAAAGATCGGCGCAACCAATTGCACGTCCTGCAAGTGGCTGCCGCCGACATAGGTGTCGTTCATGATCCAGACGTCACCGGGCTTGAAGCCGCCCTGCTCGCGGGCCAGTGCAATGATGTGCTGCACCGCAAACTGCATGTAGGCCAGGAACACGGGCAGGCCATAGCGGCCCTGTGCGATGGTCTCCCCCGTCTCCGGATGGAAGATGCCATTGGCACAGTCATTGGTCTCAGAGATGATGGGCGAAATCGCAGCATGGATGAGCTGCAGGTCCATTTCATCGGCGATTTGCTCGAGGCTGCCGCGAACCACGGCCAAGGTCACGGGATCCATTTACTTCACCTTCACCAAAAGATTGCTGTGGGCATCGACCACCAGGTGCATGTCAGGCTCGACCACCGTGGTCGTGTCTTTTTGCTCGATGATGGCCGGGCCATCGAAAGCCATGCCGGGCAGCAGGTCGTCGCGGTGATAGACGGGCGTGTCGTACCAGCGCTGAAAGTGAACAGGCCGCCGCCCGATCGGCTGGGGGCTGGCCGATAAGGTCTGCGCCTTTGTCTGAGCTTTTGCTTGCGCCGTTGCCGTGCTGCTGCGCGAGCCAACCGCCACCGTACGCAGGTTGACCAGCACCACCGGGATGTCTTTTAGCGTGTTGCCGAACTGCGTGCGGTAGGCTTGAACAAAGGCTTGCTCAAGTTCAATCTGGCTCATGCCGGGCTGCACGCTCACCCGCAGGCTGTGGATTTGGCCGGCGTAGGCCATGTCAGCGGCATGCGAGAGCACAACCGAGTCGACCGGCACCTGGCTCTCCTTGATCTGGGTTTGGGCCTGCGCACGCTGGCGTTCAAAGATCGCGGCCAGTTGCACGGGGTCGATCGCATCGACCCGCTTCTCGACGGTCTGCGAGATGTCGTAGCGCAGGTCGGCATAGGCACAGCCCAGAGCGCAAAGCACGCCCGGGTACTGCGGCACGAGCATGGTGCTCACGCCAACCTCGCGGATCAGTGCGCCGCCGTGCAGCGGGCCTGCGCCACCGAAGGCCACCAGAGCAAAGTCACGCGGATCGAGTCCGCGCTCGATGGACATCAAGCGCATGCGGCCGGCCATGCGCTGGTTGACAACGGCCAAGATCGCCTCGGCGGTTTGCTCCATGCCCAGGCCGAGCCTGGCGCCCAGATCGGTCACGGCCTTGTGCGCGCCCTCGATATCGAGCAGGCTGCCGTCGCCATTCATGCGGCTGTCGGGATTGATGCGACCGAGCACGACGTTGGCATCGGTCACCGTGGGCTCGGTACCGCCGCGCCGGTAGGCCACCGGCCCAGGCACGGCACCGGCACTGCGCGGGCCGACCTGCAGCATGCCGCCGCGATCGAGGTAGGCGATGCTGCCACCGCCTGCGCCGATGGTGTGCACATCGATCATGGGCAAACGCAAGGGGATGCGAAAGTCCAGGTTGGTCAGTTCGGCCACTTCGGGCTTGCCATTGATGATGACGGCCACATCAAAGCTGGTGCCGCCCATGTCGCCGGTGATCACATGGCTAAAGCCGGACTCGGCCGCGATCAGCGCCGCTGCGGTGACGCCGGCAGCGGGGCCCGATCGCACGATGTAGGCCGAGCGCTGACCGAGCTGGCGCAGGGGGGCCACGCCGCCGTTGGACTGCATGATGGCCACTTCGCGGTCAAAGCCCCAGCCCTTGAGTTTTTCAGCCAGGTTCTTGGCGTAGCGTGCGACCAGGGGCTGCAAAAAGCCCTGCACCACCGCCGTGCTGGTGCGCTCGAACTCATAGTATTCGCGCACCACCGAGGTGGCAGTGACCAACTCCCATGCGGGATTGATCTCGGCCAGTATCTGCCGGGCGCGCTCTTCGTGCGAGGTGTTGGCATAGGCATGCATGAAGGCGATCACCACCGACTCGACCTGGCGCGATTGCAACTCCTGCGCCACCGCACGCAGGCCCGCTTCGTCCAGCGGCGCGAGGACCTGACCCTCGTAGTCCATGCGCTCGTCCACCTCAAAGCGAAGATCGCGGGGCACGAGCGGCTCGTGCGAGCCCTCCAGGCCATACATCTTGGGTCGATCGCGGCGGCCGAGCTCGATCAGGTCGCGAAACCCACGGGTGGTGATCAGGGCGCAGCGCGCACCGCGCCGCTCGATCACGGCATTGGTGGCGATGGTCGTGCCGTGCAAGATCGCGTCGAGTTCGTCGGGCCGCAGACCCGCGGCCTGCAAGGCATTGAGCAGCCCGACCGAGGGGTCGTGCGGGGTCGAGGGCACCTTGAGGATTTGGTGCGGCCGCTGGCCGCTGCCCGAAAAATAGAGGTCGGTGAACGTGCCACCGACATCAATGCCTACTGTTCCTGCCATTGGGTCTCTCCTGTCTGGGGCCTCAAGCCTCGAGCCCGGTCCATGCGCTTTGTGTGGGGCGTGCAGGCCGCTGGTCTGCGCCATAACGCTGGCGCAGCCAACTGCACGCACGGACCATGCCCTCGTCGGCCGGCTGCAAATGCGCGGCATGCTTGAGAAACCCGTGATTCATGCCCGCTGCACAGTGCTGCTCGACTTCCACGCCGGCCTGCTTGAGCCGTTGCGCAAAGGCCTGGCCCTCATCACACAGCACGTCGTATTGAGCGGTCATCAACCAAGTGGGCGGCATGCCTTGCAAACTCGGTGCGCGCAAGGGACTGGCATGAGGGTGGTCGGCCTGCGCTGGATCTTGCAGATAGTGGGACCAAAACCAAGCCATGCCCTGAGCCGTCAGGCCGTAACCATGGGCATAGCGGTCAAACGAAGGCCATGCCGAGCTGGGGTGGTCGGTCACCGGGTACCACAGCACCAGAGCCTGTGCCAAAGGACCGCCCTCCTGGTGCAAACGCAAAGCCGTCACGGCGGCCAGGCAGCCGCCTGCGCTGTCGCCGGCCAGGCTCAGCCGCCGGGCATCGGCGCCCAGATCGCCGGCCATGTGCGCCAGGCGGCGCGTGGCCGCCAAGCAGTCGTCGGGGCCACTGGGAAAGGGATGTTCGGGTGCCAGGCGATAGTCGACCGAGGCGACCACCGTTTGCGAGCCCGCGGCCAGGCGACGGCAAATTTCATCGTGCGTCTGCAGGTCAAGAGCGCAAAAGCCGCTGCCGTGAAAGAACACCGTCAGCGGCAAGACAGCCCCCTGCCTTGGAGGGTGGTAGCTGCGCACGGCGATCGGACCTGCTGCGCCCTCAACCTGAAAATCTCGCACCTCGGCCATGTCGATGGGCGTCTGATGCGCATAGGCCTTCTTCATCTGCTCGCGCGCCTGGGCGATCGGCAGAGCGTGGTAGGGGACGGCCCCTGCGGCGCCAGCCAACTGAGCAGCGATGAAGGGGTGCAAAGCCATGGTGTGAATGGACAGCCGCTCGGGCGCTTACTGCGGCTGCACACCCATGGACTGCAGCAGGCGAGGCAGTCGCTCGACCTCGCTGCGCACAAAGGGGCCAAATTCTGCGGGCCCCATCCAGCGCGGGTCCGCACCCAATTGCTGCAGCCGCTGGGAGATCTCGGCCGTTTTGACCAGACGCTCGATCTCTTCGGCCAGGCGCTTGACGATGGGGTCGGGTGTGCTGGCGGGCACAAAAAGGCCGATCCAGCCGACGAAGTTGAAATCGGCCACGCCGGCCTCGCCCAAGGTGGGGATATCGGGCGCCTGTGTGCTGCGCTCACCGAGGCTGACCACACCCAGGGCGCGCACAGCACCCGACTTGACGTGGGCCACACTCGAAGCAATGTCTGGAAACATGACCTGCACCCGGCCGGCGA
>JBILGP010000309.1:0-3638 GCA_044350985.1 Polaromonas sp.
AGTTCGGGCCGAAGTGGGCGTGAATTTGCTCCAGGCCGGCTGACCTGATACACTAGAAAGCTTTCCGACTTTTGGTCGGGACGATTTCACGCTGCCTGAGGGATGCAGGCAGTCACGCTGCCTGAGGGATGCAGGCAGTCACGCTGCCTGAGAGATACAGGCAGCCTTACGTTTAGGGACGTTTTTAATGCCAACCATCAACCAGCTCGTGCGTCAGGGGCGCGAGGTCGAGAAGACCAAGTCCAAGAGCCCCGCGATGCAGAACTCGCCGCAGCGCCGAGGCGTGTGCACGCGTGTCTACACCACGACCCCCAAGAAGCCCAATTCGGCCTTGCGCAAAGTGGCCAAGGTGCGCCTGACCAACGGCTTCGAAATCATCTCCTACATTGGCGGTGAAGGCCACAACCTGCAAGAGCACTCGGTGGTGCTGGTGCGCGGCGGCCGTGTCAAGGACTTGCCCGGTGTGCGCTACCACATCGTGCGCGGCTCGCTTGACCTTCAGGGTGTCAAGGACCGCAAGCAGGCGCGCTCCAAATACGGCGCCAAGAAGCCCAAGGCCAAGTGATTTTTCGCGGTATCCGCATCCGGTTGGATGCAGGTGCCGCAAAGCGGGTGTCCCGGGGTCTTGGCAGATCCCGGTCATGCCTGAGCGACCCAAGTGCCCATGGTGGGTGCCGGTCGAGTAAGTGAGGGCCTTGTTGCCCTCGCGGCGCTGTTGTCATGACGGCGCCAACTGAAGCAAAGAGGTTGTTCCATGCCACGTCGTCGCGAAGTCCCCAAACGTGAAATCTTGCCGGATCCCAAGTACGGCAATGTCGAGCTTGCCAAGTTCATGAACGTCATCATGCAAGGCGGCAAAAAAGCGGTTGCCGAGCGCATTGTTTACGGCGCGCTTGACTTCATCGAGAAGAAAAACCCGGGCAAGGACCCGCTCGAAGCCTTCACTATCGCCCTCAACAACGTCAAGCCCATGGTGGAGGTCAAGTCCCGCCGTGTGGGTGGTGCCAACTACCAGGTCCCCGTCGAGGTGCGTCCGGTGCGCCGGATGGCCCTGTCCATGCGCTGGCTCAAGGAGGCGGCCAAGAAGCGCGGCGAGAAATCGATGTCGCTGCGCCTGGCCAACGAGCTGATGGAGGCCACCGAAGGCCGAGGCGGTGCCATGAAAAAGCGTGACGAAGTGCACCGCATGGCCGAGGCGAACAAGGCCTTCAGCCACTTCCGTTTCTGATGGCCTGATCCGGCCCGGCCGCAGCCCTGCGGCCAGGCCAGTCCCCCATCGGTGCGCCGGCTCGGGCTGTGCGCACCGGCGATCCGGGCCCCAACGCTGCTGGCGTGGCCCTGCCTAGATTGCGCACCAGCTGTTTTTTTTGACTCCCCCCATTCCTGAGGTTCATCATGGCCCGCAAGACTCCCATCGAGCGCTACCGCAACATCGGCATTTCGGCGCATATCGACGCCGGCAAGACCACGACCACTGAGCGCATTCTTTTCTACACCGGTGTGAACCACAAGATTGGTGAGGTTCATGACGGCGCGGCCACCATGGACTGGATGGAGCAGGAGCAAGAGCGTGGCATCACCATCACCTCGGCGGCCACCACCTGCTTCTGGAAGGGCATGGACATGTCCTTCCCCGAGCACCGCATCAACATCATTGATACCCCGGGCCACGTGGACTTCACCATTGAGGTGGAGCGCTCGATGCGGGTGCTCGATGGCGCCTGCATGGTTTATTGCGCCGTCGGCGGTGTGCAGCCGCAGTCCGAGACGGTTTGGCGTCAGGCCAACAAGTACCGCGTGCCGCGTCTGGCCTTCGTCAACAAAATGGACCGCACCGGCGCCAATTTCTTCAAGGTCTACGACCAGATGAAGCTGCGCCTCAAAGCCAACCCCGTGCCCATCGTGATCCCGATTGGCGCCGAGGAAAACTTCCGTGGCGTGGTCGACCTGCGCAAGATGAAAGCCATCATCTGGGATGAGGCCTCGCAGGGCATGAAGTTCACCTTCGAGGACATCCCGGCCGAGTTGGTGGCCGATGCCAAGAAATGGCGCGAGTCCATGGTTGAGGCCGCTGCCGAGGCCAATGAGGACTTGATGAACAAGTACCTCGAAGAGGGCGATCTGAGCGAAGAGGAGATCACCTTCGGTCTGCGCACTCGAACGATTGCCGGCGAGATCCAGCCCATGCTGTGCGGCACCGCCTTCAAGAACAAGGGCGTGCAGCGCATGCTTGACGCGGTGATCGAGTTGATGCCCTCGCCGCTGGACGTGCCGCCGGTGCCCGGCTTTGACGAAGACGAGAAGGAAGTCAACCGCAAGGCCGATGACAAAGAAAAGTTTGCTGCCTTGGCCTTCAAGCTGATGACCGACCCCTTCGTCGGCCAGTTGACCTTTGTGCGCGTCTACTCCGGCGTGTTGTCCAAGGGCGACACCGTTTACAACCCGGTCAAGGGCAAGAAAGAGCGTATTGGCCGTATCGTGCAGATGCATGCCAACAACCGCGAGGAGATCGACGAGATTTGCGCCGGCGATATCGCGGCCTGTGTCGGCCTCAAGGACGTCACCACCGGTGAAACCTTGTGCGATCCCAACGCCATCGTGACCCTTGAGCGCATGGTCTTCCCCGAGCCGGTGATTGCTCAGGCGGTGGAGCCCAAAACCAAGGCCGATCAGGAAAAAATGGGCATTGCCCTGCAGCGTCTGGCCTCCGAAGATCCGTCCTTTCGGGTCAAGACCGACGAAGAGTCGGGCCAGACCATCATTTCTGGCATGGGCGAGTTGCACCTGGAGATCATCGTTGACCGCATGAAGCGCGAGTTCGGCGTGGAGGCCAATGTCGGCAAACCTCAGGTGGCTTACCGCGAAACGATCCGCAAAATTGTGGAAGATGCCGAAGGCAAGTTCGTGCGCCAGTCGGGTGGCAAGGGACAGTACGGTCACGTGGTGCTCAAGATTGAGCCCAACGAGGCGGGCAAGGGCATTGAATTTGTCGACGCCATCAAAGGCGGCGTGGTGCCGCGCGAATTCATCCCGGCGGTTGAAAAAGGCATCACCGAGGCCGTCACCTCCGGCGTGTTGGCCGGCTACCCAGTGGTGGACGTCAAGGTCACCTTGCATTTCGGCTCCTACCACGATGTGGACTCCAATGAATTGGCCTTCAAGATGGCGGCTATCTTTGGCTTCAAGGAAGGCTGCAAGAAAGCCAGCCCCGTCATCCTCGAGCCCATGATGGCCGTGGAAGTCGAGACCCCTGAAGACTATGCCGGCAACGTGATGGGCGATTTGTCATCCCGCCGCGGCATGGTCCAGGGCATGGAAGACATGGTCGGTGGCGGCAAGGCCATCAAGGCCGAAGTGCCCCTGTCCGAAATGTTCGGCTACTCCACCACCCTGCGCTCGATGTCTCAGGGCCGAGCCACCTACACGATGGAGTTCAAGCATTACTCGGAGGCCCCGCGCAACGTGTCCGAGGCCATCATGGCGGCAAGGGCAAAATAAATAGCTTGCGGGACAGACCGACGGACAGGGGCGAAGCCCCACCGTCGCTCTGTCCCCAACTGATTAGAGTGGATTGCGGGACAGACCGACGGACAGGGGCGAAGCCCCACCGTTGCTCTGCCCTCAGCAGTTCAGAAGAT
>JBILGP010000015.1:0-11997 GCA_044350985.1 Polaromonas sp.
TATCCCATGATGGTGCGCGACTTCCAAAGCGTGATCGGCAAAGAATGCATCGAGCAGATGCCGCTGCTCACCGGTGGCCGCCAGCCCGATGCGGTGCTGGCCTGCGTCGGCGGTGGCAGCAACGCCATGGGCATCTTTCACCCCTATATCGGCTTTGAGGGCACGCGCCTGATCGGCGTCGAGGCGGCCGGCGAGGGACTCGAATCGGGCAAGCACTCGGCCTCGCTGCAGCGCGGCACGCCCGGCGTGCTGCACGGCAACCGCACCTATGTGCTGCAAAACGAAGACGGGCAGGTCACCGAGACGCACAGCATCAGCGCCGGCCTGGACTACCCCGGTGTCGGCCCCGAGCACGCCTACCTCAAAGACATCGGACGGGCGCAGTACGTGGGCGTGACGGACCAGCAGGCGCTGCAGGCCTTTCACTACCTGTGCCGCACCGAGGGCATCATCCCGGCGCTTGAGTCGAGCCACGCGGTGGCCTACGCGATGGAGCTGGCCAAAACGATGCGCAGCGATCAATCGATTTTGGTCAATCTGTCGGGCCGCGGCGACAAGGACATCGGCACCGTGGCCGATCTGTCGCAGGCCGATTTTTACTGCCGGCCCTCGTGCCGTGGGCAGTCGGTCAAAGGCGGCGAGCACAAGGTGGTGGGGCCATGAGCCGCATCGAAAGCGTGATGGCCACGCTCAAGAGCCAGGGTCGCAAGGCGCTCATCCCCTATGTCACGGCCGGTTTCCCCTATGCCGACATCACGCCCGAACTGATGCACGCCCTGGTGGCCGGGGGGGCCGACATCATCGAGCTGGGTGTGCCGTTTTCCGATCCCTCCGCCGACGGCCCGGTGATCCAAAAGGCCGGCGAAAAAGCCCTGGGCCTGGGCATTGGCCTGGCCCAGGTGCTGCAAATGGTGCGGGCTTTTCGCGCGAGCAACGGCCACACCCCGGTGGTGCTGATGGGCTATGCCAACCCGGTCGAAGCCTATGACCACAAGCGCGGCGCCGATGCCTTCGTGCGCGATGCCGCCGATGCGGGCGTCGACGGCGTGCTCATCGTCGACTACCCACCCGAGGAATGCGCCGACTTCGCCGCCAAGCTGCGCGCGCGCCAGATGGACCTGATCTTTCTGCTCGCCCCGACCTCGACCCCCGAGCGCATGGCGCAAGTGGCGCAGGTGGCCAGCGGCTACGTGTATTACGTTTCGCTCAAGGGCGTCACAGGCGCAGGCACGCTCAATGTGGACGAAGTCGAGCAGATGCTGCCGCGCATCCGCGAACATGTGCGCATTCCGGTGGGCGTGGGCTTTGGCATCCGCGACGCCGAGACGGCCCGGGCCATTGGCCGCAGCGCCGACGCGGTGGTGATCGGCTCACGGCTGATTCAACTGATCGACAAGGCCTCCCGCGAGCAACTGGGCGAGGTGGCCACGGGCTTTATGGCCGGCATCCGGCAAGCCCTGGATCAGGAGGGGTGACCCCAAGGCAGCTCAGGCCATGCGCCTGAGCGACCGAGGCTAAACTAAGGTACCGCGGCCTGTGCGGACGGGGCTGTGCGGATGGACAACCCGATCCATGGCACAGCCGCTCAGACGGTCTGCATGAATCAGATCGTCGACCAGCAGGTGTGCCAGATGCTAAGCACTAGAAACGGCCACCGGTCTGCGCTGTGCAGAAAGCGAAAACCTTGAACCTGGCGAACTGGCCGCTTCGAGCGCCGATGGTTCCACACCGGTCTGTTCCAACCGAAAAAATTCTGACGCATGACAACATCCAACCTCCGCACGGGAGAGCCCTACCAGGCCCAAACCCCGTGCCCTTGCTGCGCCAGCCACACCGCCAGGATCGTGGCCACACGAGACGGCAAGACGGGCGCGCCCTTGACCACCGTGGCGTGCCAAGCCTGCGGTCTGGGCCGCACCGACCCCCTGCCCAGTCCACAGGCCCTCAAAGAGTGGTACGTCACCAGCTACCGCCAGGAGTACAAGGCTGCGTTTGAACCGGCGCTTCGCCATGTGCTCAGGGCCGGGCGCATCGCCCTGGACCGCTGGGCATGGCTTGAAGCCCGGGGATGGCAGCGCCCCACAGCCACGCACCGGCCCGCCACCTTGGACATTGGCGCGAGCAGCGGCGAATTTGTCTTCCTGATGAAAAGCCTGGGCTTTGAGGCCCTGGGCTTGGAGCCCCACGAAGGCTATGCCAGCTATGGGCGCAGCCAACTCGACATCGATGTACGCAACGGCGGCGTGCACGACCTGCCCGGCCTGGGATTGGCCAAGCCCTGGGACCTGATCACCCTCTTTCATGTTTTCGAACACCTCAGCGACCCCATCGCCTCGCTTCAAACCCTGGCCACTCAAATGAGCGATCGAGGCGTTCTGTTCATCGAAGTGCCCAACGCCACCCGGCCCTGCTCGCCCCACTCGATGTTCTTCAAAGCCCATGTGCTGTACTTTTGTGCCGATACGCTGCGCCAGACTCTGGGCGCAGCCGGCTGGGAAGTGCTCAGCCAGGGCGCGGACACAGACGGCAACCTGCGGGTGCTGGCCCGCCCCGGCGGCCAAGCCGGCTGCACCGAACCTGCGCCCCACGATCACGCCCTGGTCAGGGCGCAGCAGGCCCGGCGCTGGGGCCCCTACCTGATCGACGAACTGCGCAGTCGACGGGCGCTGCGAAAGCTGAGCGTTCGGCGCGAAGAAAAGCGCACCGCCGGCCAATTCAGCAGCGGCCGCGACCTGCTCGAGGACCTGTACAAAGGCATGGCCAGACCCCAGCCCTCGCCAGCCGCTTGACGGCAGGCGGGCACCAGGGCGCCCGGCCCGAGCGCCCGGGCTGTGGGCGGGTCGACGCTTGCGTCTGTGAACACCGCAGCCGGCCTGCGAGGGCGCATCGGGGCTGCGGCAGCGCCTAGAATCGGGCCCATCCCTGCCACTCGACAAGGCCCCTCATGTCCTGGCTAGACAAGCTGCTCCCCCCAAAGATTTCCCCCACCGATCCGAGCGAGCGGCGCAGCGTGCCCGAAGGCTTGTGGATCAAGTGTCCCCAGTGCGAGACCGTGCTCTACAACAGCGATCTGGAGAAAAACCAGAACGTGTGCCCGCAGTGCAACCACCACCACCGCATCGGCGCGCGCGCCCGGCTCGATGCCTTCCTCGATGCCGAAGGGCGCTACGAGGTTGGGCAGGAGGTCTTGCCCGTCGACGCGCTGAAGTTCAAGGACAGCCGCAAATACCCCGAGCGTCTGAAGGAGGCCCTGGAGAACACCGGTGAAACCGATGCGCTGGTGGTCATGGGCGGGGCGGTGCACAGCATCGGCGTGGTGGCCGCCTGCTTCGAATTCGACTTCATGGGTGGCTCGATGGGCTCGGTCGTGGGCGAGCGCTTTGTGCGCGGCGTGCACACCGCCATCGAGCAAAAAGTGCCCTTCATCTGCTTTACCGCTACGGGCGGGGCGCGCATGCAAGAGGGACTGCTGTCGCTCATGCAGATGGCCAAAACCAACGCCGCCCTCACCCGCCTGGCCAAAAAGGGGCTGCCCTATGTGAGCGTGCTCACCGACCCCACCATGGGCGGCGTGAGCGCCGGCTTTGCCTTCATGGGCGATGTGGTGATTGCCGAGCCCAAGGCCCTGATCGGCTTTGCCGGGCCGCGGGTGATCGAGTCGACCGTGCGCGTCAAGCTGCCCGAGGGTTTTCAACGCGCCGAGTTTTTGCAGGAAAAAGGCGCGATCGACTTCATCTGCGACCGACGCGAACTGCGCAAGACCGTGGCCACCGCACTGGCCATGCTGCTGCGCCAGCCGGCCGACGCCGTCGAGTAAGGCGCTGGCCGCAGCCTGTCAGCTCCCCCGGTAGGTCGAATAGCTCCAGGGGCTGACCAGCAGCGGCACGTGGTAGTGCTGCTCCTCGTGGGCCACACCGAAATCCAGCGTGACCTGATCGAGAAAATTGGGCTCAGGAAGCAACACGCCCTTGGCCCGAAAGTACCCGCTCACATCGAAAACCAGCCGGTAGGTGCCTTTGCGCAGGCTGGCGTTGTCGTAGAGCGGGCCGTCCGGGTTGCGACCGTCGCTGTTGAGCGTCAAGCGCTTGACCAAGGTGGCCTGCCCGCCTGCGGTGGTGTAGAGCGCCACCTGCATGCCAGCGGCCGGGCAACCGTGCATCGTGTCCAGGACATGTGTGCTCAAACCCATGGCTTTTCCTTCTGATTCAGACGGTTTCGATCTACTGTTCACGCCAGTGTATACAATTTTCTTTTCGCTGGCTAACATCGCCTCTTGCCCCAAACCATGGCCATGGACGCACCGTCGACCCACACCCACACCATCGTCGAGGCGCTGACCCGCGCCATCGTCGAGCACCGGCTGCTGCCGGGCGCCAAGCTGGTCGAGCAAAAGCTGGCCGACCACTTTGGTGTCTCGCGCACCTTGGTGCGTCAGGCCCTGTTTCAGCTCTCGCAAAACCGGCTGGTGCGCATGGAGCCCGCGCGCGGCGCCTTTGTGGCCGCGCCCTCGGCTCAGGAAGCGCGCCAGGTGTTCACCGTGCGCCGGATGCTCGAGGCCGAGATGACCCGCGCCTTCATGCGCGAGGTCAGCGCCGACAAGCTCGAGGCCTTGCGACAGCACATTGCCCTGGAGCGCCAGGCGGTCGAGCGCGAGGACGTGCCGGGCCGCACCGAGCTGCTGGGCGACTTTCATGTGCGCATGGCTGAGCTGATGGGCAACACCGTGCTGGCGCAAATCCTGGGCGAGCTGATCTCGCGCTGCGCGCTCATCACCCTGATGTACCAGTCGCGCCGCCAGGCGCAGCACTCGAGCGACGAACACGAGGGCCTGGTGCAAGCCATGGCCGCCGGCGACACCGAGCAGGCTGTGCGCCTGATGCACGAGCACCTGGACCATGTCGAAGCGAGCCTGACCTTCGACCGCAAAATTCCCACCCACGACATCTCACTGGCCCTGTCCTGAAGCCTGGGCCTCAAACCACATGACCGTCTACGACTCCACCGCCGCCTATCCCCGCGACCTCAAAGGCTACGGTCGCCACGTCCCCCACGCCCGCTGGCCCGGCGGCGCCCGCGTGGCCGTTCAGTTCGTGCTCAACTACGAAGAAGGCGGCGAGAACTCGGTCTTGCACGGCGACAAGGCGAGCGAGCAATTTCTCTCCGAAATGTTCAACCCGGCCGCCTTCGAGGCGCGCCACATCAGCATGGAAGGCATCTACGAATACGGCTCGCGCGCCGGCGTGTGGCGCTTGCTGCGCGAGTTTGAAAAGCGCGGCCTGCCGCTGACCGTCTTTGGCGTGGCCACTGCGCTGCAAAAACATGACGACGTGACCGCCGCCTTCCGGGAGCTGGGCTATGACATCGCCTGTCACGGGCTCAAGTGGATCCACTACCAAAACATCGACGAGGCCACCGAGCGCGCGCACATGGCCCAGGCCATGGCGATCATCGAGCAGATCACCGGCGAGCGCCCGCTGGGCTGGTACACCGGCCGCGACAGCCCCAACACGCGCCGCCTGGTGGCCGACTACGGCGGCTTCGAATACGACAGCGACTACTACGGCGACGACCTGCCCTTTTGGATGAAGGTTCGCAAGAGCGACGGCACCGACGTGCCGCAGCTGATCGTGCCCTACACGCTCGACTGCAACGACATGCGCTTTGCCTTGCCCCAGGGCTATTCGCACGCAGAGCCCTTTTTTGCGTACATGAAAGACACCTTTGACGCGCTCTACGCCGAAGGCGATCCGGCCGGCGACGACGCCCCCAAGATGATGAGCATCGGCATGCACTGCCGCCTGCTCGGACGCCCCGGCCGCATCACCGCGCTACAACGCTTTTTGGACCACATCCAATCGCACGAACACGTGTGGGTGGCGCGGCGCATCGACATCGCACGGCACTGGAAGGCGCTGCACCCTTACGCTGGATAAACCCCATGGATTGCTTCGTTCCTCGCAATGACGCAGGAGGTCGCAATGACAGAGGGGGTCGAAATGACGCCCCACACCGTCATTGCGAGGCGCGCAGCGCCGTGGCAATCTCGCGCGCTCACTCAATCAACGCCCACTTCAACAGACCCACCCCATGGCCCTGACCCTTGAACAACTCAACAGCGCCAGCGCCGAGCAAGCCGCGCAGATGCTCGATGGCCTTTACGAACACTCGCCCTGGATTGCCGAGCGGGCGCTGGTGCAGCGGCCGTTCAAGTCGCTGGCGCAGCTCAAGTACGCCATGTGCGACGTGCTGGCGCAGGCCGGGCGCGAGGCACAGCTGGGGCTCATCCGTGCCCACCCCGAGCTCGCCGGCAAGGCCATGGTGAGCAAAACCCTGACCGCCGAGTCGACCCACGAGCAGACCAAGGCAGGCCTGACCGACTGCACGCCCGAAGAGTTCGCCAAGATCCAACAGCTCAACGCCGACTACAACGCCAAATTTGGCTGGCCCTTCATCCTGGCGGTTCGCGGTCCGCGCGGCGTGGGCTTGAACAAGCGGCAGATCATCGAAGCCTTCGAGCGCCGCTTGCACGGCCATCCCGACTTCGAATTGCAAGAGTGCTTGCGCAACATCCACCGCATTGTGGAGATCCGCCTCAACGACAAGTTTGGCGTCGAGCCCACGCAAGGCCAGCAGGTCTGGGACTGGCAGGAAGAGCTCAGCCAATACAGCGACCCGGGCTATGCCGACAAAGGCCAGCTCACCGTCACCTACCTGACCGACGCCCACCGCGCCTGCGCCCAGCGCATCGGCCAGTGGATGCGCGAATGCGGCTTTGACGAGGTCTACACCGACGCCGTGGGCAACGTGGTCGGCCGCTACCACCCCGCCACGGGCCGGCACGAGCCAGCGCCGGGCCGCCAGGACCTGGCAAGCGCCCCCTCCGGGGGCAGCGAAACACACGCAGTGGGGAGCGCGGGGGCACCTTACCTGATGACGGGCAGCCACTACGACACCGTGCGCAACGGCGGCAAATACGATGGCCGCCTGGGCATCTTCGTGCCCATGGCCAGTGTGGCCGCGCTGCACCGCAAGGGCCAGCGCCTGCCTGTGGGCATTGAGGTGGTGGCTTTTGCCGAAGAAGAAGGCCAGCGTTACCGGGCGACGTTTTTAGGCTCCGGCGCGCTCATCGGCGACTTCAAGCCGCAATGGCTCGAACAAAAAGACGCCGATGGCATCACCATGCGGCAGGCCATGGAGCACGCCGGTCTGCGTGTGGACGACATCGCCAAAATCCAGCGCGATCCCTCGCACTACCTGGGCTTTATCGAAGTGCACATCGAACAAGGCCCGGTGCTCAACGAAGTGAACATCCCACTGGGCGTGGTCACCTCCATCAACGGCAGCGTGCGCTACCTGTGCGAGGTGATCGGCACGGCCAGCCACGCTGGCACCACACCCATGGACCGCCGGCGCGATGCGGCCTGCGCCGTGGCCGAGCTCGCGCTGTACCTGGAGCAGCGCGCGGCCCAAGACGGCGACTCGGTCGCAACGATAGGCCAGCTGCAAGTGCCCAATGGCTCGATCAACGTGGTACCCGGACGCTGCCAGTTCAGCCTCGACCTGCGCGCGCCCACCGACGCGCAGCGCGATGCACTGGTGCAAGATGTGCTCGCGCAGCTGGCAACCGTCTGCGAGCGCCGCGGCGTGCGCCACAGCACCGAGCTGACCATGAGCGTAGCGGCAGCGCCCAGCGCGCCCGCCTGGCAGACGCGCTGGGAGCGCGCCGTCACCGACCTGGGCGTGCCCCTGTTCAAGCTGCCCAGCGGCGCCGGTCACGACGCCATGAAGCTCCATGAAATCATGCCCCAGGCCATGCTGTTCGTGCGTGGCGAAAACGGCGGCATCAGCCACAACCCGCTCGAATCGACCACCTGCGATGACATGCAGCTGGCCGTCGATGCGTTCTCGCACCTCCTCCACCAACTCGCAAGGCAAACCGCATGAGCGCCAACCCCAGCTCCTACCAGCAACTCGACGCCTGGATCGACGCCCACTTTGACGAGCAGGTCAAATTTCTGCAAGCGCTGGTGCGGGTGCCCACCGACACCCCGCCGGGCAACAACGCACCGCACGCCGAGCGCACCGCCGAGCTGCTGAGCGCCTTTGGCTACGAGGCCGAAAAGCATGCGGTGCCGCAAGCCGAGGTCACGGCCTGCGGCCTGCAGTCCATCACCAACCTCATCGTGCGGCGCAATTACGGCCCGGGCCGCACGATCGCCCTCAACGCCCACGGCGACGTGGTGCCGCCCGGAGAAGGCTGGACGCACGACCCCTACGGCGCCGAAATCGACAACGGCGCCATGTACGGCCGAGCCACTGCCGTGAGCAAGTGCGACTTCTCCACCTTCACCTTCGCCACCCGCGCGCTCGAATCGCTGGGCCTGCCGCTCAAGGGCGCCGTCGAGCTGCACTTCACCTACGACGAAGAATTCGGCGGCGAAGTCGGCCCCGGCTGGCTGCTCGCCAAGGGCCTGACAAAACCTGACCTCATGATTGCCGCCGGCTTTAGCTACCAGGTCGTGGTGGCCCACAACGGCTGCCTGCAACTGGAGGTGACGGTGCACGGCGAGATGTCGCACGCGGCCATCCCGGACAGCGGCACCGACGCGCTGCAAGGCGCCCACCACATTCTGAGCGCGCTCTATGCCTTGAACCACGACTACCTGCAGGTGCGCTCGAAGGTCGAGGGCATCACCCATCCCTATTTGAACGTCGGCCTCATCAGCGGCGGCACCAACACCAACGTGATTCCGGGCAAGGTGGTGCTCAAGCTCGACCGCCGCATGATCCCCGAAGAAGATCCGGCGCAAGTCGAGGCGGCGCTGCGCCAGACCATCGAGCAAGCCGCTGCCAGCTTCGCGCCGGCCCGCGGCGGGCGCACGCTCAAGGTCGACATCCGCCGCATGCTGCTGGCCCGCGCCATGGTGCCCCTGGCCGGCAACCAGCCGCTGGTCGACGCGATCCAAAAGCACGGACAAGACGTGTTCGGCGAGCCCATCGCTGCGGTGGGCACGCCGCTTTACACCGACGTGCGGCTCTATGTCGAGCACGGCATTCCGGGCGTGATCTACGGCGCCGGCCCGCGCACAGTGCTTGAAAGCCATGCCAAGCGCGCCGATGAACGCATCGAACTCCAAGACCTGCGCCGCGCCACCCGCGTGGTCGCCCGCACCCTGCTAGACCTGCTGAGCTGAGCACGAGGATTGCCACGGCGCTGCGCGCCTCGCAAGGACGGAACACGGGCGTCATTGGAAGACGGCCTGTCATTGCAGCCCTGCCCCGTCATTGCAACCGAGCCCTGTCATCGCGAGGAACGAAGCGATCCATCGGCCTTGGCACGAAGGCATGGATTGCCACGGCGCTGCGCGATTCGCAATGACAGAAAGTTGCAGTGACGGGGTTCGGTGCGCGACTCGCCGTGAGGGCTGTGCGTGGTTGCCGCTCCCAGAGGGCATGCGGGTTTTCCCCATGGAGGCGGCTCGATTTTTGTATACAGTCTTATCTACAATTTCAAGCGAGATAAAAAGCACCCAAACGGTGCGATTTTGGGACAGCGGCAGGCTGCGCTGGGGCGCAAGTGCTCAGCGGGCGATGTCCCGAGAAAGTGCATACTTGAGGGCCCAACAGAGGGGTCAGCAAGGTTTAAAGATTCTGTTGTGCTTGGGGCGACCCGGGCCTGCTGGCATTTTTATTGCTGATCCCATTCTTCCTTGACTCAACTTTTGACGGACCTGCCATGAAAAAACGCACCCTCCTGCAAACGACCCTTGCCCTGACCGGCCTGCTGACCCTGGGCAGCGCACAAGCGCAGATGACGCCGATCAAGTTTCAGCTCGACTGGCGCTTTGAGGGCCCTTCGGCGCTCTTCCTGACCCCGGTGGCCAAGGGCTACTTCAAAGAGGCCAAGCTCGATGTGACGGTCGACGCCGGCAGCGGCTCGGGCGGCGCGGTCACGCGCGTGGCCTCGGGTACCTACGACCTGGGCTTTGCCGACCTGGCCGCCCTGATGGAATTTCACGCCAACAACCCTGATGCGCCCAACAAGCCGGTGGCCATCATGGTGGTCTACAACAACACGCCGGCCTCGGTCATGGCGCTCAAGAAGACCGGCATCAAGACGCCGGCCGATCTGGCGGGCAAGAAAATGGGCGCTCCGGTGTTTGACGCCGGCCGCCGCGCCTTCCCGATCTTCCAAAAGGCCAATGGCATCGGCGCCGTGAACTGGACCGCGATGGATCCGCCGCTGCGCGAGACCATGCTCGCCCGTGGCGATGTCGATGCGATCACCGGCTTTACCTTCACCTCGCTGCTCAATCTTGAGGCGCGCGGCGTCAAAGCCGAAGATGTGACCATCTTGCCCTACGCCGACTTTGGCGTGAAGCTCTACGGCAACGTGATCATCGCCACGCCCAAGATCCTCAAGGAAAACCCCGAAGCCGTCAAAGCCTTCCTGGCCGCCTTCACCAAAGGGGCCAAGGACGTGATCGCCAACCCGGGCGCGGCCATCGAATACGTCAAGCAACGCGACGGCATCATCAACGTGGCGCTGGAAACGCGCCGCCTGCAACTGGCCATCGACACCGTGATCAACAGCGCCGACGCACGCGCCGAAGGCTTTGGCCAGCTCAACCCCGGCCGACTGGCCCTGATGGCCTCGCAGGTGTCCGACGCGTTCCAGACCAAGACCCGCATCAACCCGGACGCGGTCTGGAGCGGCGCCTACCTGCCCAATGCAGCGGCGCTGAACATCCTGCCCGCGCCCAAGGCCGCACCGACCAAAGCCGCTCCCGCCAAAAAGTGATGACCACATCGCCCTTCGTTGATTTTCAGGACGTCTGGCTCGCCTACAACGACGAGCTGCTGGCGCTCAAGCAATACGCGGTCGAGGCCATCGACCTGAAAGTGCAGGAG
Source organism: Polaromonas sp. (assembly GCA_044350985.1). GTDB lineage: Bacteria > Pseudomonadota > Gammaproteobacteria > Burkholderiales > Burkholderiaceae_C > Polaromonas. The sequence goes on from JBILGP010000015.1 coordinate 10,912, forward strand.
GGCGAGTTCATCGCCATCGTCGGGCCTTCGGGCTGCGGGAAATCGACCTTCATGAAGCTGGCCACCGGTCTGCGCATGCCCTCGCAGGGCAGCATCCGGATCGACGGCCAGCCGGTCACCGGCCCCTTGAAGATTTCAGGCATGGCCTTCCAGGCGCCCTCGCTGCTGCCCTGGCGCACCACGGTCGACAACGTGCTGCTGCCCCTGGAGATCGTTGAGCCCCACCGCAGCCAGCTCAAGCAAAAGCGCCAGGAGTACGAAGCGCGGGCGCGCGGCTTGCTGCAGAAAGTGGGACTGGGCGGCTACGAGGACAAATTTCCTTGGCAGCTCTCGGGCGGCATGCAGCAACGCGCGAGCATCTGCCGCGCCCTCATCCACGAGCCCAAGATGCTGCTGCTCGACGAGCCCTTTGGCGCGCTCGACGCCTTCACCCGCGAAGAGCTGTGGTGCATCCTGCGCGACCTGTGGACCGAGCAGCGCTTTAACGTGATCTTGGTCACGCACGACTTGCGCGAGTCGGTCTTTCTGGCCGACACCGTCTACGTCATGAGCAAGAGCCCCGGCCGCTTCGTCGTGCGCCGCCAGATCGACCTGCCGCGACCGCGCGACCTGGAGATCACCTACACCAAAGAATTCACCGACATCGTGCATGAGCTGCGCGGGCACATCGGTGCGATCCGCAAGCAAAGCGCGCCGGTAGCGCCCTAAGACCCACACCCCAGGCCTACCCCATGAACAAAAAACAGCTCGAAACGCTCTCGCCCTGGATTCTTCTGGTGGTCGTGATCGCCCTGTGGCAGTTGGTGTGCTCGGCCTTCAACGTTTCCGAATTCGTGTTCCCCAGTCCGGCGCGCATCTGGGAGCAAATGGTCGAGTTTCGCGGAGTGATCGCCGCCCACGCCTGGCGCACCTATTGGGTCACCATGGCCGGCTTTGGCCTGGCCATCATCGTCGGCGTGATGCTCGGCTTTTTGATCGGCTCCTCGCGCCTGGCCTACACCGCGGTGTATCCGCTCATGACGGCGTTCAACGCCCTGCCCAAAGCGGCCTTCGTGCCCATCTTGGTGGTCTGGTTTGGCATCGGCA
>JBILGP010000310.1:0-3615 GCA_044350985.1 Polaromonas sp.
TGCTTCACCCAGGCGCTGGCCCGCCAGGGCATGGTGGGGGTGGCGCTGGCCGCCTCCATTCCCCTGATGGCCTATCACGGCGCCAAGGCGGCGGGCGTCTCCACGGCGCCCTTGTCGATTGCTGTGCCCGGCCCCGATGACGAGCCCATGATTTTGGACATGGCCAGTGGCGCGATTTCAATGGGCCAGTTGCGCGCGGCCAAGCAAAGCAACACGCCACTGGCCGAGGGCGTGGCGCTCGATGCGCAGGGCGAGCCCACCACCGATGCGCAGCAGGCCAGCACTGTGTTGCCCATGGCCGGCCCCAAGGGCTCGGGCCTGGCCCTGATGTTCGAGCTGCTGTGCAGTCTGGTGGTGGGCAATCCCATCATTGCCGATTACTTCAGCGACAAGCCTGCGGGTCGTCGGCACCGGCAAAACGCCTGGGTGCTGGCCGTCGATGTGGCGCGCTTTGGCGACCTGGCGCACTACCAGCAGGAGGTGGCGCGCACGGTGGCCGCGATCGCCGGCCTGCCTGCCCGTGATCCGCAGCAGGGCGTGCGCATGCCCGGCGAGCGCGGGCGCCTGAGCCTGCAGCGCCGCTTGCAAGAGGGCATTCCGGTGCCCGCCGCCTTGGCCCGCGAACTCGCTGATCTGCCTCGGCCCGGCGGCCTTGCACTGCCTTGGGCCGGATAAGGCCTGGGCCAGTGCAGTTGCCGGCCAGCGTCTGAAAGGGATGGCCATGCCAGGTGAGAGCGCCGAGTTTTCGTTTGCGGGAGAGGGCCTCAAGCGTGCGCTGGCGCAGGCCCATCTGCCGGCGCTGATGCCCGCCATCGCTTTTTTGACCGGTGACCTGTCCGCGCTCGATCCGGCGTGGCAGTGCGACCTGGCCGATCAGGCCCAGCGCCCGCAGCCGCAAGGCGGCCTGTCGGCCAAGGCGCAGGAGCTTGCGCGCGAGCGCGCCCATGCGCTCATCGAGCAGTGGCAGGCCCGGGGTTGCCCGCCGCCGCCCGATCTGGGGCCCGCGCGGCTGGGCACCGTCTTGCGCTTTGTCACCGGGCCGGTCGATGCGGCCGTGGGCGACTTGCTGCTGCACGAGCTGGGCCTGGCCCAGCCGGTGGGCCACGATTGGCCGGCCCGCGCCGGCCTGCGCGACGATTTCAAGGTGGTGGTCATCGGTGCGGGCATGTCGGGGCTGGTGGCGTCCTGGCATTTATCCCGTCTGGGCATCGCGCACACCGTGCTCGAGCGCCAGAGTCAGATCGGCGGGGTGTGGGTGGAAAACACCTATCCCGGCTGCCGTCTGGACACCAGCAATTTTTGCTACAGCTACTCGTTTGCGCAGCAAGCGAACTGGCGTCACTTTTTTTCGCCCCGCGACGAGGTGCAGCGCTACTTTGAGCAGGTGGCGCGCGAGCATGGCCTGATGCGCCACATCCAACTGGGCACCCAGGTGCAGGCGCTGCGCTACGACGAGGCCCACTGCTGCTGGCAGATCGACATCGAGCGCGAAGGTCGGCGCGAGACTTTGCGCGCCCAGGCGGTGATCAGCGCCGTCGGCCAGCTCAACCGGCCGCGTCTGCCCGATATCGCTGGGCTCGAGCGCTTCAAGGGCCAGGCCTGGCACACCGCGCGCTGGCGCCACGATGTCGACCTGCGGGGCCTGCGGGTGGGCGTCATCGGCACCGGTGCCAGCGCGTTTCAGGTGGTGCCGCAGGTGGCCCGGCAGGCGGCGTCCTTGACCGTCTTTCAGCGCTCTGCGCCCTGGGTGGTCGATACGCCGGCCTATACGCGCGAGCTGCCCGCGGCGCTGCATTGGTTGCTCAGCCACCTGCCCGGCTACAACGCCTGGTACCGATTCGAGCAGTTTTGGGTCGCGGTCGAGGGCCGGCGCCGCTACTCGCAGGTTGATCCGGCCTGGCGCCGCAGCGGCTCGGTCTCGGCCCTCAATGCCCAGTTGCGCGACATGCTCGAGGCGCAGATCGCGCAGGCCTATGCGGGCCGGCCCGATCTGCAGCGCGTGATGACGCCCGACTACCCGCCGTATGCCAAGCGCATGCTGCGCGACGATGGCGCCTGGCCCGCTGCCTTGCAAGCCGACCACGTGTCGGTGGTGAGCACACCGATTGCCGAGGTGACCGAGGCCGGTGTGCGCTGCACCGATGGCCGTTTGCACGCGCTCGATGTGCTCATTTATGGCACCGGCTTTGCCGCCTCGCAGTTCTTGAACTCGCTGCGCGTCAGTGGCCTGGGCGGCGTGGACCTGCACCAGCAGTGGGGGCTCGAGCCCAAGGCCTACCAGGGCGTGTGCGTGCCCGGCTTTCCCAATCTGTTCATGCTCTACGGGCCCAACACCAACCTGATCACCAACGGCAGCCTGGTGCTGTTTTCCGAGATCGAAATCGAGTACGTGATGCGCTGCCTGCGCACCCTGGGCGAGCGCGGCGCACGCGCGATGGCCTGCACCGAGGAGGCCAGCGAGCGCTACAACGCGCGCATCGATGCCGCCGCCCGTTCCATGGCCTATGGCATTGAGGGCGTGAGCAACTGGTACAAGTCCAGCAGCGGCCGCGTGACGCAGAACTGGCCGCTGAGCACGGTCGATTTCTGGCGTCAGATGCAGACGGTGCAGACGCAGGACTTTCGCTTTTTGGGCTTGCCGGGCCGATGACCGGCTGCAGCGTAGGGGCATCGGACGGGCGCGACGGTGTTGCGCGGCCATGCGCTAGATTGCAGCGTTTTGTTTCTACCAAGGAATCGACCCATGCTGCGACGTTTGTGCCTGCGACCTGTTCTTGCCCTTGTCACCCTGGCGGCCGCCGGGCCCATGCCCATGTTGGCGATGGCCCAGGCCTATCCGAGCAAGCCCATCACGCTGGTGGTGCCGGCGCCGCCCGGCGGAGTGGTCGATGGCTCTGCGCGCCTGATCGGCGAGGGCCTGGCGCGTCAGCTCGGCCAGCCCATCGTGATCGACAACCGGGGCGGTGCCAGCGGCAACATCGGCTACAGCCACGCCGCCCGGGCGCCGGCCGATGGCTACACCTTGCTGACCTCTTATTCGGCCTTCCATCTGGGCAATCCGGCCTTGTTTCCCAAGCCGGGCTGGGCGCAAAGCGACTTTGTGCCAGTGGCCATGGTGGCGGTGGCCACCAACGTGATTGCGGTGCACCCGTCGATCCCGGCCAACACCCTGCCCGAGTTGATCGCCTACCTCAAGAGCAACCCGGACAAGGTGTCCTATGCGTCCCAGGGCTCGGGCTCGCTGGCCCATGTGGGCACCGAGATCTTCAAGGCCCAGACCGGCACCCAGATGCTGCATGTGCCTTACCGCGGCTCCGGCCCGGCGCTGCAAGACATGCTGGGCGGGCAGGTGCAACTGTTCATCACCACGCCACCTTCGGTGATGCAGCACATCCAGGCCGGCAAGCTCAAGGGCATTGCGGTGACGGGCAAAACCCGCCACCCGGGCCTGCCGCAAGTGCCCACCACGGCCGAAGCGGGCTTGCCCGGTTTCGAGCTCGAAGGCTGGGTCGCCCTGTTCGCGCCCACGGGCACGCCGGCCGATGCCGTGGCGCGGCTGGCCGCTGCCATCAAGTCGGCGGTCGAGACGCCCGATGTGATCGCCAAGGCGCGCGC
>JBILGP010000311.1:0-3604 GCA_044350985.1 Polaromonas sp.
CCGCCCGGTTGGGCTGGGCACCATCACCGCCAGGTCGCCCTGAGACATGACCCAGTGGGCCATGGACTCCTCGACGTAGTGCAAGGTCTTGCCGGTAAAGATGGGCCGTGCGGGGTCGGCGTGAAAAAAGCAAGCCGACACGCCGATCTTGAGCCGCTGCGAGAGCGCTTTGGAGCCGCTGGCGTTCATGGCAGAGCGCGCCTCACATCGCGGCCTGAAACAGGCGCTCGAAATCAGCCGCAGTGCACGGCCGCGGGTTGGTCTGGTGGCAGCCGTCGGCCGTGGCGATTGCCACGAGGCGCTGCAGATGCTGCGCCCCCACGCCGTGGCTGGCCAGTGTGCCGGTGATGCCGATGGAGCGCTTGAGTTGGCGCAGCCAGGCCACGAACTGGGCGCCGCCGCCACTGACGCCGCAGACGTGGGCCAGTTCGTCAAACTTGGCCGGCGCCGCCTCATGGTTCCAGGCCATCACGGTATCGATCATCAGGGCGTTGGCCAGCCCATGGTGCATGTCGCAGACCGCGCCCAGGGCATGGGCGCAGGAGTGCACCGCACCCAGGTCCTTTTGGAAGGCGATCGCGCCCATCATCGAGGCCATCATCATGTCGCTGCGCGCCTGCAGATCTTGCGGCTGGTGCACCGCGCGCTCAAGTGCGGCCGCGGCGATGCGCGTGCCCTCCAGCGCGATGCCATCGCACAGCGGGTGGTAGGCCGGCGAGAGGTAGCTCTCGATGTTGTGCGTCAGCGCGTCCATGCCGGTGGCCGCGGTCACTGCCGCTGGTAGGCCCAGCGTCAGTTCGGGGTCGGCAAAGACGGTGCGCGCCAGAATGCGCGGGCTGAAGATCACCCGCTTGTGGTGGCTCTCGTTTTCACTGACCACGCTCGAGCGCCCCACTTCAGAGCCGGTGCCCGAGGTGGTGGGCAGGGCCACAAAGTAGGGCAAGTCGCGCTCGATCGGACGCACCTGGGGATGGTCCCAGGCGTATTCGATGATGTCGCCGGGGTGCGTGGCCATCAGGCCCACCACCTTGGCCACATCGAGCGAAGCGCCGCCGCCCAGACCGATCACGGCATCGGCGCGGTGGTCCTTGAAGGCCTGAGCGCCGGCCATCACCTGGGAAGCCGTTGGGTTGCCGTGGACGCCGGCATAAACGGCGACATCCAGGCCCTCGAGCAGGGCCGAAAACTGCGCCAGCAAGGGCAGCGCCGCCAGGCCGCGGTCGGTGACGATGAGCGGGCGGCGCACACCGGCGTCGCGCAGGTGCGCGGCCACCTGATGGCGCGCGCCGGCGCCAAAGACGATGGGGCAGGGAAAGGCAAAACGCGCGAGGGTCACGGTCACTCCTGATGAAAAACAGCCGGTTGCAGCTTGGGGTCGTTCAGATGATTTCGAAGTATCGCTTGAGCTCCCAATCGGTCACCGCGTCCTGCCATTGGCGCCACTCCCACTCGCGCGTGGCGGCGTAGTGGTCGACAAAGGTATCGCCCAGCCAGTTGCGGGCGATATCGCTGCGCTGGAAGATGCGCGTGGTCTCGATCAGTGAGCGTGGCGCGCGCGCGATGTGCTCTGCGCCTTCGTTGGTGCCGGTGATCGGTGGTGTGGTGAGCTTGAGGCCCTTTTCTACGCCGTGCAGCCCGGCGGCGATGACGGCGGCCATGGCCAGATAGGGGTTGACGTCGGCGCCAGGGCAGCGGGTCTCGAGCCGGGTCGACTTGGGCGAGCCGGCAATGACCCGAAAGCTGGCAGTGCGGTTGTCCACGCCCCAGGTCGGCTTGACCGGCGCCCAAAAGCCGTCGACCAGCCGCTTGTAGCTGTTGACGGTGGGCCAGAACATGGGGGCAAACTCCATCAGGCAGGCCACCTGGCCAGCCAGGTAGCTCTCAAACAGCGGGCTCATGGAGCGCCGGCCCCGGGCGTCGAAGAACAGGTTCTTCTTGCCATCCGACAGGCTCTGGTGAATGTGCCCGGAGCAGCCCGGGTACTGCTGCGACCACTTGGCCATGAAACTGGGCATGATGCCAAAACGCTTGCCGATCTCCTTGGCACCGGACTTGAACAAAATCGCCCGGTCGGCCGCCTCCAGCGCGCCCGAGAACGCAATGGCCGCCTCGTATACGCCCGGGCCGGTCTCGGTGTGCAGGCCCTCGATCGGCACGCCGAAGGCAGCCATCTCGTCCATCAGGGCGTTGAAAAAGCCGCGCTGATCGCCCATGCGCAGCAGCGAATAGCCAAACATGCCCGGCGTGATCGTCTCGGGGCCCACGCCGCGCTTGGCCGCCCAAGACTGTGGCGTCTCGGCAAAGTTAAACCACTCGAACTCCATGCCGGCCATGGGCTGCAGACCCATCTGGTGCGCACGCTCGAGCACCCGCTTGAGCGTCTGGCGCGGACACACAGGGTAGGCGCTGCCGTCGGCGTTGACAAACTCGCCCAGGAAGAAGGGCACGTTGGCGTCCCAGGGCACGCGCCGGCCGGTGTCCAGATCGAGCCGCGCCAGCGCATCGGGAAAGCCATGCTGCCAGCCGGTGACGGTGGTGTTGTCGTAGCACTGATCGTGCGCGTCCCAGCCAAAGACCACATCGCAAAAGCCAAAGCCACCGGCCGGATGCGGCTGCGCCGCGCTCAGGAATTTATCGATGTGCAAAAGCTTGCCGCGCAAGATGCCGTCGATGTCGCTGACGGCCACCTTGACCTTGCCCACGCCGCTTTTTTTCAAGTCGGCCAGCACCGGATGAAGCGCTGCGGATCGCGCCGCAGGGCGTTTGCGCGCCGTCGATGAAGAGGCCATATCGTGCTCCCGGGTTAAAAACAATGCGTGGACTCAAGCCAGGGCTGGTGCCGCGCTGGCAATGCCCAATTCCTTGAGCGCCAGCGCCACAGCGTGCACTGCCTGCTGCATCTGAACCGAGTCGATGGCGCCGATGCAGCCGACGCGAAAGGTCTCGATCTGCGTGAGCTTGCCTGGGTAGAGAATGAAACCGTGGGCCTTGGCCGCTTCGTAAAAGCGGCGAAAGTCGTAGCGCGCGTCGGCCGGCGCATGAAAGGTCACAATGATGGGCGCCTGGATGGACGGGTCCAGATAGGGCTTGAAACCCAACTCGGCCATGCCCTGCACCAGCGTCTGGTAGTTCTTGACGTAACGCGCCAGCCGGGCGCTTTGCCCGCCCTCCTCCCGAAACTGGGCAATCGCCTCATCGAGCGCGACCAGCACATGGGTCGGGGGCGTGAATCGCCACTGACCGGTTTTTTCCATGTAGACATACTGATCGTGCAGGTCCATGGCCAGCGACTGGCTGTTGCCGGCGCAGCCATCGAGGATGTCCTTGCGCAAGAACACAAAGCCCATGCCCGGCACGCCCTCGAGGCATTTGCCGCTGGCGGCGATCAGCGCGTCAAAGCGCACCTTGCGCGCATCGATCTCGAGCGCCGCAAACGAGCTCATTGCATCGACGATCAGACCGCGCCCATGGCGAGCGCAGACATCGGCCACCGCTTGGAGCGGGTTGTGCACGCCCGCGCCGGTTTCGCAATGGATCATCACCACATGGGTGATGCTGGGGTCGGCCGTCAGCGTGTCGTCCAGAACCTTCGGCGAGATGGCCT
>JBILGP010000312.1:0-3596 GCA_044350985.1 Polaromonas sp.
ATCCACCGGCAATACCGCCTGGCATGAGCAGCAGCACCAGCACAAAGGCCAGACCCATGCACAGCAACCAGGCCGGCGTCCAGGACGACATCACCACGGTGGCCAGCACCATCAGCACCCCGCCGATCACGCCACCGGCCATGCTGCCCAGTCCACCGATGATCGTAAACACCAGCACCATGGCCGAGCGGTGGCTGCTCAGCACCTCGGTGCTGACGATTTCATTGAACAAAGCGGCAAGCGCACCGGCCAGGCCAGCAAAAAAGGCGGCCACCACAAAGCCCACATGGCGAACCCGGCGCGGGTCATGGCCCATGAAAGACACGCGCGAGGGGTTGTCACGCACCGCGTTGAGCAGTCTCCCCAGCGCGGTGCGGGTCAAGCCACGCACCAAGGCGAGCGTGGCGAGGGTGTAGGCCAGCACCAGCAGATACACCTGCCAAGCCGGCCCCAGACTCAGGCCCCAACGGGCCGAACCGGCGGTCCGGTCAGCGGCGATGCCGGCCTCGCCGCCAAACAGACCCGGCAGCATCTGTGCGATGGCCCAGGCCATCTCGCCCAGGCCCAGCGTGATCATGGCAAACACCATGGTCGAGTCGTGGCGTGTGGCCAACCAACCCAGCGGCCAAGCCAGCGCGGCAACGACCATCGCGGCCACCAAGGGCACCAGGGCCGCGGGCCATGCCGCGCCGGCCTCAATCGCGCGCAGGCCGTAGATGGCCACAAAAGCGCCCAGACCGCTGTAGAGCGCATGACCGAAGCTGACCATGCCGCCCTGCCCCATGAGCAGCCAAAAACTCAGGCACAAAATGACCGCAATGCCCATCTGGCTGAGCAGACCCAGCGCCTGGCTGCCCAGCACCGCGGGGGCGAGCAGCAAGGCCGCGACGAGGGCCCAAGAGCACTTCATGCCCGTCGACATCACACCCGTTGACCCAGCAAGCCGCGTGGCCGCAGCAGCAGCACCAGCACCATCAGCGCAAACGGTAGCAAAGGAGCGAGCTGGCTGACGGCGATCTGCGCCAGCGCACTGTGCGCGGGCAAGCCCAGCAACTGGCCCAGCTTGACATCAAGCCCCACAGCCAACGTTTGCAGCAGGCCAATGACCAGGCTGGCCAGCAAGGCACCGGCCAGCGAACCGAGGCCGCCGACCACAATCACCACAAAAAGCACCGACCCGATCGTGGCCGCCATGCCTGGCTCCGTCACAAAGGCGTTGCCGCCGAGCACACCGGCCAGCGCAGCCAGTGCGCAGCCCAGGGCGAAAACGCTCGTGAGCACGCGCGGCAGGTCATGACCGAGCGCTTGCACCATCTGCGGATGGGTCAAAGCCGCCTTGATCACCAAACCGACCGAGCTCAATCGCAGCCACGCGGCCAGCGCCAGCAGCACCAGCACGGCCACCGCCATGATGAAGACGCGATAAGCCGGCAGGGCCGCCTCGCCGATGCGCCAAATCACGCCATCGAACTGCGCCGGCACGCGGTAATTGACCGGACCAGTGCCCCAGACCAGTTGCACCGCCTCCAGCAGCACCAGCGACAGCCCGAAGGTGATCAGCATCTCGGCCACATGGCCTTGATCGCGCACCCGTCGCAACAACTGCGATTCAAACAGGGCGCCGCCTGCGGCCGCAAGGACCGGGGCCAGCACCAGGGCCCAAGCAAATCCGAGAAACTGGCTCAGGCTGTAGGCCAGGTAGGCGCCCAGCACGTAAAACGCGGCATGCGCGAAATTGAGCACGCCCATCAGGCTGTAGATGAGGGTCAGGCCGCTGCACAGCAAAAACAGCAGCAAGCCATAACTCAGCCCATTGACGAGCGAGACCAGCAAAACATCCATACCGCTTGCAAGCGCCTGTCAGGCGCAGCCTGCCTCAGAGGTGAGAAAAGTACCGATTGTTCCTCAAGCGCGATGCCCAAGCCGCTCGCGGTAGCAAGATCGTCAAGCTGTCGCGGCGGCGCGCACTTGGCTTTGGTGCATCATGATCGCGGCGCAGGCGTGGCTGGCCATGGTGCGCAGCACCCCTTCGGTGCGCTCGAGCTGTTGCAGGCAGCGCTCGATCAGCAGCACGCGGGCGTTGAGGTCTTGGACGGCGCTGTACTCCCACACAAAAGGCTGGCCCGTCAGTCCCTCAGCAAGTCCGATCACAGCGCCCTGGCCCAGCTCCACGCTGTGCGCGCCCCAACTGGCCCGGGCTTTGCCAGAAACCACCAACACCGCCACCCCTGGATGGCCCTGCCCTGGCCCGCCCAAGCTCTGACCGGAGCGAAACATACGCACAGGCAAATGGTCGCTGGCCTGCAACTGCAAAGCCATGACCTGCTCGGCGCCCATGCGCTCGCCCGGTAGGCGCGCCTTGTCATCGAGCAGCGCGCGCTGCAGCTCGGGCCCGGTATAAGTGCGCTCGCCCAGCACCGCATAGGCGGGCTCCAGCGCTCCAGCCGATTGCCGCCAGGCCAGTTGCGCCACCAACTGCTGCTGCAAATGAAGCGCCATCAGCAACATCGGCAACACGCCGGTGTCGGCTGCCAGGCGCTCGCGCCAGGGCTCGGCGGCCAGCAGCACGACCGACACAGGGCCCTTTGCCAGGACCGTCATGTGGTGCAGGCCCGGCTCAAAGAGGGCCTGCGCCCCAAACACCGAACCTGGGCCCAGGGTGCAGTCTGGCCCCTGGTCTTGGCGCTGGCTGACCACAACCTGCCCATCGAGCACAAAAAACAGGTGCTCGGCCTGCTCACCGCGGCGAAACAGCACCTCACCGTCGGCGTATTCGCCCGCCGATCCCAGGGCTGCATCGGCCAGCGCCGCACCAAGCAGCTTGGCTTGCACAGCCGCTGGCGGCGCAGCATCGGTCGCGGCGCTGCTGGCAATTTGGCCCAGTACGTTGCGCTTGGGGCGCTGCAGCGAGCGCAACTGTGCTTGGGTGCGATCGTCCAGCGTTGGCGGCAGCTCGGCGCCGAGCTGGCGAAGCTGCTCGAGCGCCCGGTTCAATTCGAACTCAAGCACACGCGCCAGCCCCGAGTCGACAAAGCCCACCGGCGGGCGCCCAGGCTCATAAAAGAAACGTTCAGCCGCATCGATTCGCGGTGTGGGAGATGAACTCATGGGCGTGATGGGCGCGGCCGAAAGAAAAAATGAAGCACTGACAGCCCGCGGGCAAGCGCCGGAGCGTCACCACTATACGCGGTTTGTACATCTTTCAGGCACGATGCCCGGTTCTCCAAACCTGTTGTTGCAGCCGAGGTGTCCTGCTCTTGAAGGGCAGCCTCAAGGCTGGCCGCTTCACAGTCCGGGCAGACGATAGCCTGCGAGCTGCTCACGCAAGCGGGTCTTGAGGATCTTGCCCGTCGCCCCAAGCGCGATGGAGTCGACGAACACCACATCGTCGGGGATCTGCCACTTGGCGATCTTGCCCTCGTAGTAGGCCAGCAGCTCCTCGCGCGTGACGTCGGCGCCCTGCTTCTTGACCACGAGCACGATCGGTCGCTCGTCCCATTTGGGGTGCGGCATGCCGATGCAGGCGGCCATGGCCACCGCCGGATGGGCCACGGCCAGGTTTTCGATGTCAATCGAGCTGATCCATTCGCCACCGG
>JBILGP010000313.1:0-3595 GCA_044350985.1 Polaromonas sp.
GCTGCTGGGCACCACCGTGCTGACCCTGGCGATGGCGCTGCCCTGGCCAGCAACCTGGGTCGGGCTGCGCTGGGGCGCGGGGCTGGCCAGCGCCTTGGTGTTTGTCTTCACCTCAGGCTGGTGCCTGTCGCAGCTGAGCCGACTGGACCGCTCGCACTGGGGCGCGGCGATCTACGCAGGGCCGGGCGTAGGCATCATGGTCAGCGGCCTGGCCGTCAGCCCCATGGTGGCGCTGGACTGGCCCTCGCCCTGGGCCTGGCAGGTCATGGCAGCGCTGGCCTTGCTGGGCACAGTGCTGGCCTGGCCGGTGCTCGCCGCGCTGCCTGCGCAGGCCGAACGCATCGCGGCGGCCGGCCAAGCCAGCCCCGCCGCCGCCACGCCTGCGCACAGCTGGGCCGAGCAAGCACTGACCGTCGTTGGTTACGGCCTGGCGGGCTTTGGTTACATCATCAGCGCCACCTTCTTGCCGGTCATTGCCCGGCAAGTGCTGCCCGAGTCGATCTGGCTCGACCTGTTCTGGCCTGCGTTTGGCGCCGGCGTGCTCACGGGCGCCCTGCTGTCGACCCGACTGGGCCCGCAGCGCGACCGGCGAGCATTGCTGGCCGGTGGCTTTTTGATCCAAACCCTGGGCCTGTCGATCGGCCAGATCAGCCCGAGCGTAGCCGGCTTTCTCATCGGCAGCTTCCTGCTCGGCCTGCCCTTTACCGCGATGAGTTTTTTTGCGATGCAGGAGGCCCGGCGTCTGCGCGGCGGAACGGCGGCCAGCTTCATGGGCTTGCTGACGGCCACCTACGGACTGGGCCAGGTGCTCGGGCCGCTGCTGGTGGCTGAATTGCTGCGCCACACGGATGCAGCGCGCGGCTTTGATCTGGCGCTGAGTACCGCCGGCTTGGCCCTGCTTGGCGGGGCGCTGCTGTTTGGCCTGGCCCTCAAACGCTATCCGATGGCACCAGGCCGGCCGGGCTGACCGCGCATCCCGGTCGGTTAAGCGCGCCGTGGCATGATGAGGCCATGAGCGCTGCCATGAACATCATCGAACTGCCGCTGTTTCCGCTCGACCTGGTGCTGTTTCCGGGCGGTCTGCTGCCGCTGCGCATTTTTGAGGTGCGCTACCTGGACATGGTCAAGCGTTGCCACAAAAGCAGCACGCCGTTTGGCGTGGTGGGCCTGACCGAGGGCGTCGAGGTGCAACAAACCGGCCAGCGCAGCGAACGCTTTCACAGCGTCGGCACGCTGGCGCGCATCATCGAGCTCAGCGCACCGCAGCCGGGTCTGCTGCTCATCCGCTGTCAGGGCGAGAGCCGTTTTTCGGTGCAACGCAGCGAAAAACTGCGCCATGGCCTGTGGGTGGCCAACGCGGAGATGCTCCCTGGCGATGCCGAAGTGGCGATACCGCCGGACCTGCAGCATGTGGCCAAGCGCCTCAAGACGCTGCTCGAGCAGTGGCAGGCGCGCGGCCTGCCGTCCGAACCCTTGCCCGTGCCCCACGCGTTTGATGACTGCGGCTGGGTGGCCAACCGCTGGTGCGAGCTGCTGCCCCTGCCGGTGTCGCTCAAGCAGCAGCTCATGAGCCTGGACAACCCGCTGCTGCGGCTGGAACTGGTGGGCGACCTGCTCGAGCGAAAAGGCTGGAGCTGAGCCGTAAAATCGCGGGTTTTACCCCCTGCACAGCCTGAGCCCCAAGGCGCCTGCCGCGCCCAGGGATGACACGCCGCGCAAACCCAACCGGCGAGCACCGCCTCGCGATCGAGCCTCTCATGTCCACCCCCGAACACAGCGCCACCGATGACAACCAGCTCATGGCCGAGCGGCGCGACAAGCTCGCCGCCTTGCGCCAGCAGGGCATAGCCTTTCCCAACGACGTCAAACCGGCGCACCGCGCCGCCGATCTGTTTGCCCAGTACGACGGCCTGAGCAAGCAGGAGCTCGAACCACAGGCCATCGAAGTGAGCGTGGCCGGGCGCATGATGCTCAAGCGCGTCATGGGCAAGGCCAGCTTTGCCACCTTGCAAGACGCGTCCTTCGGCCCCTCGGGCGGGCGCATCCAGGTCTATGTGACCAACGATGCGGTGGGCGAAGAGCTGCACAACGCCTTCAAGCACTGGGACCTGGGCGACATCGTGGCCGCCCGCGGCACCTTGTTCAAGACCAAGACCGGTGAGCTGTCGGTGCATGCCACCCAGATCAGGCTGGTGACCAAAAGCCTGCGCCCTCTGCCCGACAAATTTCACGGCGTGGCCGATCAGGAGCTCAAGTACCGCCAGCGCTATGTGGACCTGATCACCGACGAGAGCGCGCGCCAGCGCTTCGTTGCGCGCAGCAAGGCCGTCAGCAGCATCCGCCAGTTCATGGTCGAGCACGGCTTTTTGGAAGTCGAAACGCCCATGCTCCATCCGATCCCGGGCGGAGCCAATGCCAAACCCTTTATCACGCACCACAATGCGCTCGATCAGGAGATGTTCCTGCGCATCGCGCCCGAGCTTTACCTCAAACGCCTGATCGTCGGCGGCTTCGAGAAGGTCTTCGAGATCAACCGCAGCTACCGCAACGAGGGCATCAGCGTTCGGCACAACCCCGAATTCACCATGATGGAGTTCTACGCGGCGTGGTGGAACTACCAGGACCTGATGGACTACACCGAGCAGCTCATCCGCGATGCGGCCCTCAAGGCCTGCGGCAGCCTGCAGCTGAGCTACGCCGGCCAGGCGGTGGATCTGGCGCAGCCCTTCGAGCGCCTGACCATCCGCGAAGCCATCGTCAAGCACACCGAGGCCGGCGCACACGTGGACGATGCCGCATGGCTGACGCAGGCGCTCAGAAAACTCGGCCTGTCCGAAGACAAAGACCGCCTGTCCACCCGTTCGTTGGCCAGCCTGCAAGTGCTGTACTTTGAGGAGACCGTCGAAGAAAAGCTGTGGCAGCCGACCTTCATCATGGAGCACCCGACCGAGATCTCACCGCTGGCACGTGCCAACGATCAGCGACCCGAGGTGACCGAGCGTTTTGAGCTTTACATCACGGGGCGGGAGTTTGGTAACGGGTTTTCCGAGCTCAACGATGCGCAGGAGCAGGCCGCTCGTTTTCACCAGCAGGCTCAGGCCAAGGACGCAGGCGACGACGAGGCCATGTTTTTTGATGCCGACTTCGTGCGCGCGCTCGAGTACGGCATGCCGCCGACCGGCGGCTGCGGCATCGGCATCGACCGGCTGATGATGCTGCTGACCGATAGCCCCAGCATCCGCGACGTGATCTTGTTCCCGGCGCTGCGGCGCGAGGGCTAAGACTCGCCCTGTGGGCAGGATGGGAGTGGGCGCGGTTAGGACGTGATGGCGTCGTCCTGTGGGCAGGATGGGAGCGTGGGGGTACTCTGCTCCGCGAATGTCCCCCGGGCCGGCCCTGCCGGCCCTCCTCCTTTATTTCGCTGCACAGAGTACCCCCACACTCCCATCCCAAGAAAATCGGTGTTTGACCCCAATTTCCTCCGACTCATCCAGTGCGCTCAGACGCCGTGCCCGGCGCAGCGAAATAAGGGAGGAGAGGCAGCGTCAGCTGCCTCGGGGGACATTCGCGCAGTCGGGTACGGCGGGGCAGCGTA
>JBILGP010000314.1:0-3571 GCA_044350985.1 Polaromonas sp.
TGCTCGAAATTAAGGCCCATGTGATCGACTCGCTGGCCTACCCCGGCGGACAGCCGATCGAGCTCTACCCGGACAAGCCGATTTACGACATCCCGGCCATCCCGGTGTGCACCGGCAAAGAGCTGACCGATGCGCTGCTCAAGCAAATCGAGCCCTTTGGCGCCACCTTTCACCTCGGACAAACGGTCACTCAGGTGCAGCGCCAAGACGATGGTCGGTTTTTTGTGGAAACCAGCAAGGGCACCCAACTGCTGACCAAAACACTGTTTATCGCTGCCGGGGTCGGTGCCTTCGAGCCGCGCACCCTCAAAGTGGATGGGCTGGACCGTTTTGACGGTTCGCAGCTTTTTTATCGGGTCAAAAATCCAGCCGACTTTGCCGGCAAGAACCTGCTGATCGTCGGCGGTGGCGATTCGGCGCTGGACTGGACGCTGCAGTTTGCAGCCGATGGCGCCCACCGCGCAGAAAGTGTGATCCTGGTCCACCGCCGCGACGGCTTCAAGGCCGCGCCGGCCAGTGTGGCCAAGATGCGCGAGCTGTGCGAAGCCTACGAGATGCAGTTCATCGTCGGCCAGGTCACCGGCTTTGACGAGCGGGATGGGCGCCTGGTGGGTGCCAAGGTCACCGGTGGCGATGGCGTCACGCGAGTGGTGCCGACGGACGCCCTGCTGGTGTTTTTTGGCCTGAGCCCCAAGCTCGGCCCGATTGCCGATTGGGGCTTGCAGATCGAGCGCAAACAACTGGTGGTGGACACCGAAAAGTTTTCCACCAGCATTCCCGGGATTTTTGCCGTCGGCGATATCAACACCTACCCGGGCAAGAAAAAGCTCATCCTCTCGGGCTTTCACGAATGCGCCCTGGCTGCCTTTGCGGCCGCAGCTCTGATCTTTCCGGAAAAAGGCAAGATCCACCTACAGTACACCACCACCAGCCCCAAGCTGCACAAGGTCTTGGGTGTGGAGTCGCCGGTCTTTGACGACTGAGTCCGCCACGGCCGCAGGGTGGCAGGCACCTACAATCGGCGCGCCCGCAAGGGTATGCCCAACTGATTAACCCGTCGCCAGGGGAGTCCCGAAAGGGGCTGAGACTGCGTCTGATTCGGCGCTGACCCTGGAACCTGATCCGGCTCATACCGGCGGAGGAAGTGCGACATGCTGTACGCCACCCTTGCGGCTTTGGCCGCTGCCCTGATCTTTTTCGTCTGGATCGCCCTGCGCGATCGCACGGCCGTTGCCAGCCTAGATGACTACCTGACCGCCCGCAGCTCGCAAAACGCGCTCACCCTGGGCCTGTCGTTCCTGGCCTCGGGGCTGGGCGGCTGGATTTTGTTCGTACCGCCCGAGATTGGCGCCTTCGTCGGCCCAGTGGCGGTACTGGGCTATGCGCTGGCTGCCGCTCTGCCCTTTTGGGTGCTGGCCTGGTGCGGACCCGCGATCCGCCGGCGCATGCCTCGGGGTCGCACCATCGCCGAATACGCGCAGGAGCGCTTTGGCGTCGGCCTGCGCCTCTGGGTCACCGCCCTTTCGGTGCTCTATATGCTGTGCTTCATCACGGCCGAGCTGACCGCCATCGGCGCCATCACCAGCATGCTCTCGCAGGTGCCCGGCAGCGCGGTGATCGTCGCAGTGGCATTGACCACCTTGCTCTACACCACCTGGGGGGGGCTGCGGGCCAGCCTGGTCACCGACAAATGGCAGGCCTGGATGCTGCTGGCCTTGCTGGCCGTGGTGGTCGGCGTGCTGCTGACCCACCTGCCGTCTGCAGGCATCCACAAGCCGTGGCCGCATGCGCCTTTGCCCGTGAGTCTGTCGGTGGCCCTCACTTTGGTGATTGCAGTGACTGCCGCCAACCTGTTTCACCAGGGCTACTGGCAGCGCCTGTGGTCGGCACAGTCAGACAGCCAACTGCGCCGCGGCGCCTGGATCGGCGGACTGCTCACCGTGCCGGTGATGCTCATCATGGGCGGGCTGGGCATGCTGTCGATGGCACTGGGCCATGAGCCGGGCAGCCCGCCAGTGCCCTTTTTTGCCCTGCTTTCGGCGGCGCCCGACTGGCTGGCGCTGCCGGTGCTGATCCTGGCCGTGGCCCTGGTGGCCTCCTCGGTCGACACCTTGCAAAGCGCGATCGCTTCTCTGGTGGTGACGGCCCGCCCCCACGTCTCGCTGACCGCCGCGCGCTGGGTCACCGTGCTGCTGATGGTGCCGGTGGTGGCGGTGTCGCTGCAAGGGCTGTCGGTGCTGCGGCTGTTTCTGATCGCCGATCTGCTGTGCGCCACGGCAGTGGTGCCGGTGCTGCTGGGCCTGTGGCAGCGCATGACCGCCCAGGCGGCGGTCGCCGGTGCGGTGGCCGGTCTGATCGGTGCCATCGTGCCCGGATGGCTGGAGGGCGCCAGTCTGATGGCTGGCATCGAGGCCGCCAGCTTTCCCTCCGGCGTGCCCACGCTGGCGCCCTTTCTGGGCGCCCTGCTGGCTTCGAGCGCCGTCAGCGTTCTGCTGGCCTGGCTCAAGCCCCAGACCAGCCCATCCGGCGCTTGAACCGGCCGCGGCTCAAAGACCCGCAGCGGTCGGCGTGGTCACCATGGGCACGGGCGCATGGCCGTGGCACAAGGGACCGTGGCCCCGTCCGGTCTGAACCTCGGCGCCGCTGCGTATGGCCTCAAGGATGTAGGCACGCGCCCGCTCGACCGCCTGTGCCAGCGCCAGCCCCCGGGCCAGATAGGCGGCAATGGCCGATGACAGCGTGCAACCAGTGCCATGCACATTGCGGCTGGCAATGCGTGCGGTGCGCAGGCGCAGCCAGGGTTGCGCCGGGGTGGCCAGCAGGTCGACGACCTGATCGCCGGGCAGATGTCCGCCCTTGAGCAACACCGCCCGCGCCCCTTGAGCCAACAGGTCAGCCGCCGCCTGATCCAGATCGGACTCACCTCGCAGCGGCCGGCCGAGCAGCAAGGCCGCCTCATCGAGGTTGGGGGTGATCACGCTGGCTCGAGGAAACAGTTCACGGCGCAGCACATCGACCGTGGCCTCCTCGATCAGGCGATCTCCACTGGTGGCCACCATCACCGGATCGAGCACCACATGCGCAATACGGTAATGGTCGATCGCCCAGGCCACCACCTCCACGATCTCGGGGGCGTGCAGCATGCCGATCTTGATCGCATCGACGCCGATGTCATCGAGCACCGCACACAGCTGGGCCTTCAAAAAAGCCGGCGGCACAGCATGGATGCCCGCCACGCCCACGGTGTTTTGCGCCGTTAAGGCAGTGATGGCGGTCATGCCATAGCAACCCAGGGCCGAGAAGGTCTTGAGGTCAGCCTGGATGCCCGCGCCACCGCCGCTGTCGGAGCCAGCAATCGACAGCACGCGGGCATAACGCACTGGAGCGGTCAGGGTAGGAGCTTGCATCGCCCGATTATCGATGGGCACGCGCGCAGCCGGCCAAGGTCGAGTCGCAGAGATATGGTGTAATCTCCCTAGAGAGAAACAGGGGTGTCCGTGCGCGGCCGGACTGAGAAACACCCTCGCACCCGATCCAGGTCATGCTGGCGTGGGAAGTTTCAGCAAGCCCC
>JBILGP010000315.1:0-3570 GCA_044350985.1 Polaromonas sp.
TCGCATCAGCTCCAGTGTTTCGGGCGCGAGAGAAAAGTCGACAAAGCGCGCCGCAAAACGCGCCACGCGCAAGATGCGCACGGGGTCTTCGGCAAAAGCGGGCGTGATGTGACGCAGCAAGCGTGCCTGCAAGTCCCTGCGCCCGCCGTGGGGATCGACGATTTGCCCGGCCTCGTCCTGCGCGATCGCATTGATCGTCAGGTCGCGCCGGCCCAGGTCCTCCTCGAGCGTCACGCCAGGGGCGGCATGCACCGCAAAGCCGTGGTAGCCGGGCGCGGTCTTGCGCTCGGTGCGCGCCAGCGCGTACTCCTCACGCGTCTGGGGGTGCAGGAACACCGGAAAATCCTTGCCCACGGGCAGGTAGCCCAGGGCGGTCAGCTCCTCGGGCCGGGCGCCCACCACCACCCAGTCGCGATCGTGCACCGGCAAGCCCAACAAGGCATCGCGCACTGCACCGCCGACTTGGTAAATCTTCATGGCGCCAAGTTTAGGCGCTGCATCGCGCCGGGGCGGCGGTCCTGCAGGGCTCGGGGCTGGCCGCAGTCAGCGGCTTTGCCGGTAGGCCATCAAACCGCTGCGCCCGCCCCGGTGGCCCAGATAGGTCGGGGCAATGGCCATCAGCGCTGCGGGCGTGATGCCCAGGGCCTGCAAGCCCGGATGGTGGCCCGTGGCCACATTGGGCACGGTCAGCGAATCGAGGTTGTCGCGGCTGAGCAGCGGCTCGCCGGGCATCAGCTCCATCAGCCGGGCCTGCACACGCGCCAGGGCATCGGGCAGCGCAAAAACCGGCCGACCGCGGCCGCCAGCCGCACCGCTGATGCGACCGGCCAGGCTCACAAGGTCGGCCAGCGTGTAGATGTTGGGGCCAAAGGCCTCGTAGGTCTGGCCGATGCTGGCTGCGGCGTGCGGCCCGCTCAAGCAGGCGACGATGGCCGCTGCGACATCTTCCACCCAGACCGGCTGCAAGCGGGCATGCGCACCGGCCAGCGGCACGACGGGCACAAAGCGTTGCAGATCGGCAAAGGTGTTGAGGAACTTGTCTTCAGCGCCAAAAATCACGCTCGGGCGTATCAGGGTCAGGTCGAGCCCGGCTTGGTGCAGCACCTGCTCGCCGCGCGATTTGCTGCGCAGGTACATCGAGGGCAGCGCCGCCGGGTTGCGAATGTCGGCGCCCAGCGCGCTGATGTGCACCACGCGCCGCACGCCGCTGGCCTGGCAGGCGCGGGCGAGCTTTTCAGGCAGTTGCACATGGGCGCGCTCAAAGGCGGCCTGGCTGCCTTGCAAGATCGCCACCAGGTTGACCACCGCATCGTGCCCGGCCACCAGCTCGGTCAGACGCTGGCCGTCATGGATGTCGGCCTCGATCAGTTGCAGCCCGGGCAAAGTGGCCACCGCCCCGGCCGTGCTGCGCCGACGGGTCGGCACGGTCAAGGCAATTTGCTGACGCGTGAATTTTTCGCACACATGCCGGCCCACAAAGCCAGTGCCGCCGAGAACGAGAACTTTTTGCACCATGGCGGCCATTGTGCCGCCAGCCGGTTTGTTGAGGAGGCTGTGGGGTATCGGCCAAGGCCTCGTCATGCGGCGGGCCGGTGCCGACGGTGGCGGCACGCCAATCGCCGCGAGGGCGCGGCTCCCACAAGGTCCCTGCACTGCGGCCGGGCTGGTTTGTGGGAGCGCCGCCCTCGGCGCGATCGGGCCTTGGCCTTGGATCAGGGCATCTTGGCGTCGATCGGGCCGGCGTTGGCTTCGCGCGGTCCGACGCGTCCCAGGCGGGCTCTGAGCGACTGCGGCTGGCCGCTGAGCAAGGCCGCATAGATGGTGGCGTTGGAGAGCACCTTCTTGACGTAGTCGCGCGTCTCGTGAAAGGGCACGTTCTCGGCCCAGATCGCAGCGTCCAAAACCGGCCCGTTGCGCCAGCTTCTGGGTCGGCCGGGGCCGGCGTTGTAGGCGGCGGCGGCCAGGGCCATGGAGCCGCCGAAGTCGTCGAGTGCGCGCTTGAGGTAGGCCGTGCCAATCGTCAGGTTGATGTCGCGGTCGTTGATCTGGTGCGGTGCAAAACCGTTAAGACCGATGTGCCGTGCGGTTTCGCGGGCGGTCGCCGGCATGATTTGCATCAGCCCCGAGGCGCCGACATGCGAGCGTGCGTCCATGATGAAGCGACTCTCCTGGCGGATCAGGCCGTAGACATAGGCAGGGTCTAGGCCGATTTCGCGGGTGCGCTTGAGCACGGCCTCGCGCATCGGGGTGGGAAAGCGCTGCTCGATGTCGATCTCGGTGCGGGTGCGCTCGCTGCTGTTGATGCAGCGGTCCCACACGGCGCGGTCGCAGGCCATTTGCGCCGCCGCCAGCATCTCGCGGTCGCTCAGCCCGCCCGGTCGGTGCAAATTGACGCTGTAGTTCCACTCGCGCACGCCGTCACTGCGCAGCCCAATCGCAATCGCATGCAGCGCGCGCTGCAGCCCCGGGTTTTGCAGAGCCGCCTCGCGCTCTGCCGGCGTCAAGGGGGCCGGTTTGGGGGGCATCGTGATGCGCTGGCCCAGCTCTTCGAGCGCAAGCTGCTCATAAAAGCCGCGCACCGAGGCGATCGATTGCAGCAGCACCAGCGCCTGTGCCCGCTGCGGCGCCACGGCCGCTGCGGTCGAACCGGGTGCAGACGACAGCGGTCCGGCGTGCAGGCCAGGGGCTTCAGTGGCAGCCGGGTTCGCGCCAGCGATCGAGGCGGCGGTGGGTGCTGGCGGCGCGGTGGCCATCAAGGCCTTGGCGCGCCAGTACACCCAGGTCGGTTCGCGCGCGGCCGGCTCGCTCATGGCACCGATGGCCGCGAGCACCTGCGGCCAGTTGGGCTCACTGCCGGCGCGCAAGGCGGCACGTGCTTTCCAGGCCAGCATGTCGTCGCTGAGGTCGCCCAGCCGGCTCACGTTTGAGAAGTGCTCGAGTGCCTCGCGCTCGAGCCGCATGGCCGAGCGCCGACCGATGCTGCCCCAGACCCAGTTGCGCTCCTCGGCGCTCAGTTGCGCGCCCCATTTTTTATTGAGCTGCTCGATGGCTGCCGCCATGTCTTCGCCGGCCAGGCGCAGCAGGGCCAGCGTCACCAATTCCTTGCGCTGGCGCGAAATCGCCACCGACTTGTCGCGCAGGAAACGCGCCGGATCGTTTTGCACCTGGGCGAGCAAGCCGGCCGCATCGGGGGCCACGATGTCGATCGCCTCACGCGCCACCCGGGAGCGGTTGGCCTCAAGCGCCAGCCTGGCCTTGCGCCAGATCTCCAGGGCGCCGAGTTGGCGGTCTTCGTAAAGCTGCCGTGCGGCGCCTTTGCAGCCGTCGTCGGCATCGCGCTGCGCGTGCCACAGGCGCCGCACCTCCTCGGCCAAACGCGCGCCAGATGCACCGCGGTTGCGCAAGTGCTCAACCCACAGCGCATAGCAGCGCACTTCGGTGTCGTCGTTCATGCGAAACAGCGCCAGCTCGGTCTGAAAATTGAGCCAGTCGCGGCGCTGGCCCAGCAGCAGCAGCCAGTCGTTGCGCAGCCGGTCTTCGTGGTAGCTGCCCGCCCAACGCGCAAGGAAG
>JBILGP010000316.1:0-3550 GCA_044350985.1 Polaromonas sp.
ACAACTGGGATGCGGCCATGGAGATGCCGCCGTCCTTGTTGCTGCCAAAGCCATGGAGCACCACCACCGCCGCGCGCTTGTGGCCAGCAGGCAGGTCGGGCGGCACATGCAGCAAACCCGCGAGCGTGAAGCCGCCCGAATCAAATTGAACAGCAATTTCCATGGTGATGCACAAAGCCCTTGGTTAATCGGCTGGCCGCCTGCCCCGCTTGCATCGTGCAGCCCGCACCATACAGACGGTAGCGGGCGACTATACAAGAGCGCAGCACACGGCGCCAAACGCCTGGGGAGGATCTGCGCAAGTGCGTTTTGTCATTGCAAGGCCGCGTTCAAGTACGTGATTGCGAGGCGCGCAGCGCCGTGGCAGTCCAGGCTTTCATGCAAGCGCCGATGGATCGCTTCGTGCCTCGCGATGACAGGCCGGGGGTCAAGGACGGCTCCGCCGCGTCATTGCGAGGCGCGCAGCGCCGTGGCAATCCAGGCTTTCATGCAAGCGCCGATGTATCGCTTCGTGCCTCGCGATGACAGGCCAGGAGTCAATGACGGCGCCGCCCCGTCATTGCGAGGCGCGCAGCGCCGTGGCAATCCACACTTTTCCCTGACGCAAGCCAGGTCAATCGCCCGCAAGAAGTTCAAGCAGGCGCTGCGCATCGACGGGCTTGACCAGGTAGTGGTCAAAGCCGTCGGCCAGCGCGGCCTGCTGATCTTCGGGCTGCGCATAGCCACTGAGCGCCACGATCTGTGCGCTCTGTGTGGCGGGCTGCTCGCGCAAATGGCGGGCGAGTTGGCGACCGTCCATGCCAGGCAAACCAATGTCCAAAATGAAAACCTCGGGACAGCTCTGGGCGGCCAGCGCCAGCGCCTGCTGCGCATCATGGGCGACCTCGCAGGCGTGGCCGCAGGCACGCAGCAGCAGGGTCAGGGTGTTGGCGGCGTCCACGTTGTCATCGACCACCAGCACCCGTCTGGCCTGCGCCGTCTGCCGCTTGAGCGGGTCGGCGGCAGGCGCTCGAGCCACAGGCGCGTCGTCCTGCGCCGCCAGCGGCAGGCTGATCGTCAAGCGGCTGCCGCATCCCAGGCCCTCACTGGCCGCCTGCACCCGCCCGCCGTGAAGCTCAGCGAGCCTCTTGACCAGGGCCAGCCCGATGCCCAGGCCGCCTTGCTGTCGGTCAATACTGATCTGACCCTGGGCAAACAAATCAAAGGCATTGGCCAGGGTCTGCTCGCTCATACCAATGCCGCTGTCGGCCACCTCAACCTGCACCCAGGGGCCGTCCAGCCAAGAGCTCAACTCCACCCGTCCTCCCGGCGGCGTGAACTTGGCCGCATTGTTGAGAACGTTGGAGAGGATCTGCACGAGGCGCTTGGCGTCGCCGCGCACCGGCAGCGCCTGGGTCGCCAGCCTCAGGTGCAGCTGATGGCCTCGCGCCTGCATCAGAGGATGGCTCTGCTCGAGCGCCTGGTACAGCAACTCGCGCAAATCGAGCTCGCGCCACTGAAGCTTGATCTGACCGCGGCTCACGCGCGAGGCATCGAGCAGATCGTCGATCAGGCCGCGCAGGTGCTGGGCCTGGCGGGCAATGATGAGGCTGCCCTCACGCATTTGGTCGACGCTGGCCTGGGGCCGACGCATCAACTCGGCCGCTGCAGCAATCGGGGCCAGCGGGTTGCGCAGCTCGTGCGCCAGCATGGCCAAAAACTCGTCCTTGCGCTCGCTCGCACTCTTGAGCGCACGCTCGGCCATCACCCGGTCGGTGATGTTGAACGAAACCGACACCGCGCCCTCGATCGCCCCACCTGGCCCCCGGATCGGCGCGGTGGACGCCAGAAAAACGCCGCAGGAGCGGCCTTCGTGCGGCACATCGATCTGCAGCACCCCACGCGTGGTCTCGCCGCGCAAGGACCGCGTCAGCGGCCACTCTGACGGCTGCAGCTCTTGGCCATCGCGCTCGCTGCCATCGGCCCAGGTGGCCACCGCACGCATCGGGCCAGACCCGGGCGAGCTGCCCCGCAGTTCACGCGCCGCCGCATTCATCACCAGCACGTCGAAATCGTTGTTGACCACCGCCACCGCCGCCGGCGTGGCCTCGATCACCGCGGCCAGTCGCCGATGCGCTGCCTCGGCGAGCACGGCCGCTTCGCGCGCCTGCTGCTCGCTGCGCTCCAGATGCTCTTGCGCCAGCGTCTGAGCAGTGGTGTCTTTGAGCAGCACCGCCAGTTGCCGGCTGCCTGGACCACCCAAGCGCATGATGCAGGTTTCGTAGCTGCGACCGATGCCGTTCATCGGCACATGGGTGTGCATCATGCGGCCCGTGACAAGCACCTCTTCACAGGCTTGCGACCAAAATGGGTCGCGCTGCTCGAACGCCTCCGACGCCCTGCGGCCCAACAAATCGGCGCGGCCGGTTTGCCCGACAAAAGCCGGGTTGATTTCCACAAACCGGTAGTCCAGCGGCTGGCCCTCAACCTTGTCCAACACCTCGAGCCGGCAGTAGCCCTGGTCCATCGAGGCGATCACGGCGGCATGATCGGTCAGTTGCTGTGCGTCGTTCACGGGTGCCTGGTTTGCCGCCAAAATCACCACCATGCCCAGCACCTGCCCCTCGTGCACCAAGGGGTGCAGGCTGCAAGCCGCAAGAGTCCCGAGGCGGGCGTGGTCACTCAGGCCGCTGAGCCTGGCCCTGGCCACTGCCAAGCCAAGGTCGGCTGCAAATTGGCGGCGCGCGCTGCGGCCCATCGATCGGGCCAGTGCCAAGCCAGGGCGGTTGACAAAAACCTGCCGACTATCGGTCCACCCCACCAGGGACGGGGAAGGGCTGCTGCGGCTCAGGGCCATCACGCTGTCCCGGATGGCCTGCAGCGCGCGGGCATCGGCGCGGCCGGCTGCCAGGGCGGGCGCTGGGCTGTTTAAGGACGGGTCTACAAAAGTTCGCATTCTCTGGCCCTGTTTCGAAGGGGAACACGCGCCGAACACCCAGCGCTAAAACGAACGGCGTTTGACTTGTAATACCCACATTGTCGGCGTGGATGGGCCGACTTGAGCAGCTCATCCGTAAGGGCGGGGCGCCGGTCGCAGCTGATGGGCCGCACGCAACCGAACTCCAAACGGCTAACGGCTAGCCACTTCGAAACTCATCGACACCTCCTGGCGCGAAGGACAGCCCAGACGCCCGCCCAGGCGGGTGCACTTGATCGAGGCGGCGTGGCAGGCAAAGGCGGCGGCGTCTGCAGGGCTTTGGCCTTCCATCAGCGCCAGTGCAAAAGCGCCGTGAAACACATCGCCTGCGGCCAGGGTGTCCACCACCTTGACCGTGGGCGCTCGCACCCGACGCACGAGGCCACCTTCGACCCAGGCATAGCCGTCTGCACCGCAGGTTGCACCCACATGACCCGGATGCCATCGCGCCACCTCCAGCAAGGCCGCGTCAACCGAGCCGGCGCCAGTCAGAGCCAGCAGACCGGCATCAGAAAACACCGCATGGCTGGCCAGCGGCACCAGGGTTTCGAGCGTTTGCGGCGCAGCGGTCTCGCCGTCGAGCATGGCCGGTAC
>JBILGP010000016.1:0-11764 GCA_044350985.1 Polaromonas sp.
GCCTGCTCGACGCTCGCGGCAATGCGATCGGCCGCGACGCCCGCCATCTTCAGACCAAAGCCCATGTTCTCGGCCACGCTCATGTGCGGGTACAGCGCATAGGACTGAAACACCATGGCGATGCCGCGCCGCGCCGGCGGCACCTGGGTGACATCGCTGCCGTCGATCTCGATGCGCCCGCCGCTGCACTCTTCGAGCCCGGCAATGAGCCGCAGCAATGTCGACTTGCCGCAACCCGATGGCCCGACGAAGACGCAGAACTCGCCGTCTTGCACGCTCAGATCGAGGCCCCGGATGACCTCGGCCGAGCCGAACGACTTGCGCACCTGATGCAAGACAAGCTGGGCCATGGCGCTCAACCGGGTAGCTGATCGGCCGGCAGCAGCAGGTCGTGCAGATCGCCCAGAAAGGCATCGACATCGGCACGGTCCTGCGCATCGAGCACCGGGCCGGCGATGCGCTGGCGCATCGAGGCGATCAGGCCGCGGCGCTGCAGCACATACTTGGTCAAGGACCAGCGAAACACCGCCTGGATGTTGAGGATGGGCAGCATGCGCGTGAACAGCTGGCGCACTGCGGCGCCATCGCCGCGGCGGTGGGCCGCATACAAGGCGGTGTGGACCTCGGCCAGCTCAATCGCCGGCATGGTGCCACAGGCGCCGCGGCGCAACTCGTCGGTGATGTAGCGCCCGCCCGCGCCGCCGAGCACGCCGCGCAAACTCGAAGGCGCCTGGCCCAGCACTTCGCTCAGGCGCTGGCCGCTGGGCAGGGTTTCCTCCTTCACATAGGCAATGGCCGGCACCGCCCGCACCACCGCCAGCACGTCGCGGGCGAGCAGGCCAGCGCCCACCGGCGCCGGCACGTTTTGCAGCATCAGCGGCACGCCGCCAGATCGGGCCTGCAACTCGGTGAAGAACTCGATCTGCTGGGGCACCGCCTGCTGCGGCGGATCGGCCACCATCAGCGCCGCAGCACCGGGCATGGGGCCCAGGGCCTCAAGCAGATCCCGGGTGGGCCCCAGGCCCGCCGCCGTGGCGCCGACGATCACCGGCACGCGGCCGGCCACTTCGTGCAGCACCGCGTGGGTCAGGCGCACCCGCTCGGCCAGGCTGAGCTCGGCAAACTCGCTGGCCACACCCGGGTAGGTGATGCCATCGACACCGCAGCGCAGCAGGTAGCGCACCAAGCGGCGCAGGCCCGCCTCGTCGACCGCACCGGCGTCATCGAACGGGGTCGGCAGGACCGGGAAGACACCCTCGAGCCGGGTCTGTTTCGTCATGGAAAGTCTTTCATATCCAAAGGGGGCAGCCCCCACCATCCGCGAATGCGGGTTGACAGCAGCGCGCTGGCCGCCACAGAGGTCAGCCCGCCATCGACCAGCATGTCGGTGCCGGTCACAAAAGTCGACTCGTCACTGGCCAGAAACAGCGCCGCATGCGCCACATCGATGGGCTGGCCCACGCGGCCCACGGGGTAGCAGCTGTCGTTGATGGCCGCATCTTTCTCGCTCACGCCCTTCATGGTGCGCGGCGTGGCGATGAAGGCCGGCGCAATGCTGTTGCAGCGTATGCCCTGGCGGCCGTATTCGACCGCGATTTGCTGGCTCAGCGCGCGCACCCCGCCCTTGGCGGCGGTGTAGGCGGCCAGGCGCGGATTGGCCACGCGCTGGTTGACCGATGACAGGTTGATGATGGAGCCACCGCCGCCGGCGATCATCAGGGGCAAGGCGGCGCGGCAAAACCGGAACGTGCCCGTCAGGGCCGAATCGAGCGTACTGGCCCATTCTTCATCGGTGGTGTCGAGCGCGCTTTTTTCGGCGTAGCGCACCGCGTTGTTGACCAGCACCTGCAAGCCGCCCCAACGCTCGCGCGCGCAGTCCATGCTCTGATCGATCACCGCCTGCGCGCTGGCATCGCCGACGATGGGCTGCACCTGCTCGGCCGGCAGCGCAGCGACCGCCTGGGCGAGCGCCTGCGCATCCCACTCAACCGCCACCACGCGCGCACCCTCCTGCACAAAGCGGTGCAAGATGGCGTGGCCGATGCCCTGCCCGACACCCGTGACGATGGCCACCTTGCCTGCAAGCCTCATGATTTGACCGCCCCGGCCGTCAGGCCCTGGATGAAAAAACGCTGCAAAAAGGCAAACCCCACCACCACCGGCAGGGAGCTGATGATCGATGCGGCCATGGCGCCGCCCCAGTCGCTGCGGCCCTCGCCCAGGTAGCCGAGCATCAGGCCTGGGCCCACGGTGCGCAGCTGCGGCTCGGTCACGAGCGTCAAGGAAAACAGCAGGTCATTCCAGGCCCACATGAAGGCGTACAGGCCGACGGTGACCAAGGCCGGCATGGCCAGCGGCAGCACGATGCGGTGCAAGATGTAGAGCTCGCCCGCGCCGTCGGCACGTGCGGCCTCGATGATCTCGCTGGGCACGTTGACGAAATAGCTGTAGAGCATGTAGGTGCCGCTGGGCAACGCCAGGATGATGTAGGACAGCACCAAGCCCAGGTGGGTGTTGAGCAGACCCAGGGCCTGCAGCATCGGGTAGACGCTGATGAGCAGCATCGCAAAGGGGAACATCTGCGCCGAAAGCATGAGCAGCATCAGCGGCTTGCGACCGCGAAAGCGAAATTTGGCAAAGCCGTAGGCCGCGTAGACCGCCAGGGCCACCGTCAGCACCGCGCCGCTGAGCGCCGTGATCAGGCTGTTGCGCAGCTGCAGCGCCATGTCGCCGCGGGCGAGCATTTGCGCGTAGTGCTCCAGCGTGGGCGCCTGCGGCAGCCACAAAGGCATGCGCACAAACAGCTCCTGCTCTGGCTTGAACGAGGTGAGCACCATCCAGGCCAGCGGCAACAGCAAAAAGCCGCCCACCAGCAGCAAGCCGGCGCCAAAGACCAGCCGCGATTGCCAAGTGTCCAGGCGCAGCATAGGGGCTCAGTCCTCGCGCCGAAACAAGATGCGCAGGTACAGCCCTGCGGGCACTGCAATGGTGAAGAACCACAGTACGCCGACGGCGCTGGCCGTGCCCATGTCCCAGTTCTGAAACGCCTGCTTGTAGACCTCGACCGAGAGCATGGTGGTCGACTTGATCGGCCCGCCCTGCGTGAGCGCATAGATCACATCAAAGGCCTGCAAATTGCCC
This sequence comes from Polaromonas sp., assembly GCA_044350985.1. GTDB lineage: Bacteria > Pseudomonadota > Gammaproteobacteria > Burkholderiales > Burkholderiaceae_C > Polaromonas. The sequence goes on from JBILGP010000016.1 coordinate 3,142, forward strand.
ATCGCCCCAAGCACGGTGACCACCACCACCGTCGGCAACAGGTGCGGCAGCACGACGTAGCGCAGCAAGCGCCAGTGGGTGCAGCCATCGACCCGCGCGGCATCGATCTGGTCTTGCGAGACCGTTTGCAGACCGGCCAAAAAGAAGGCCATGAACAGCGGCACCGACAGCCACACCTTGGCCAGGATCACCGCCGCCATCGCGCCGGCGGGCTCGGCCAGCCAGGTGACGGGCTGCTCGAGCAGGCCCAGGCGCACCAGGGCCGCATTGAGCACGCCGTACTGGCCGTTGAAAATCCAGGCGGCCAAAAAGGCGGTCACGGTGGTGGGCAGCACCCAGGGCAGCAAGGACAGCGAGCGCAGCAGCGAGCGGCCCCAAAACGTCTGGTTCATGACCAGCGCCCAAGCCAGCCCAAGCAGCAAGGTCAAGCCGGTGGTCAGCACCACAAAAACCAGGGTGTTGAGCCACACCGTGGCCATGCCCGGGTCGCCCAGGATGCGGTTGAAGTTGGCCAGCCCGACATACACCGGCGCCTGCATGTCGATGGTGAACTTGTAGAAGGCCAGCCGAAACGACTGCACGAAAGGCAGCAAAATCATCACGGCAAAGGCCAGCAGGGCGGGCACCGTCAAGGCAAAACCCACCCGCCGCTCGCGGCTCTTGAGCGACAGCCGCGCGGGCATCAGGTCTTGGGCAGCTCGGCCATCTTGGCCTGCAAGCGCTTGGCCATCGAATCAATGGCCGCCTGCGGACTCTTGAGCGCCAGCAAGGCCGACTGCACCTCTTCGCCCACGATGGTGGTCAGATCGGCCGAGTTGGGCCAAAACGAGGGCTCATCGCGCAAGGCCGAGCGTGCGGTGGCCGACCACTCGCTCACATAGGCGTCGTTCTTGAGCTGCGCCAGAGCCGAATTCGTCACCGGGAACAGGCCCTGGGAGTTGAAATAGGCCAGCTGCGACGCGTCGTTCATCGCCAGATGGGCGGCAAACTGCGCCTGCAGCGACTGCTGCGACGGGATGGACTTGCCGTCGCCAAAGAAGGTCAGCAGGTGGCCCCAGGCCAGCGAGCGCGGCGGGTCGCCGTTTTTGAGCACCGGCGTGGGCACCGCCACCACGAAGCGGTCGAACTCCGTGCCCTTGCCTGAGTTGTTGCGCGCAAAGCCGCGCGCCAGCGGCGCATCGTGATAGAACGCGGTCTGGTTTTGCGCGAACATGCGCCGCGCATCGGGGCGGTCGATGTCCTTGGCGGCCAAGCCCTCCTTGACCATGTCGGCCATGAAAGTCAGCGCGCGCACCGCCGCAGGCGACTGCACCATCACCTGACCCTTGTCATCGAGCAGCTCACCACCGAAGGTCCAGAGCCAGACCTGGAAGTCCGGGCTCAGCGAGTTGTTGTTCTTGGTGGTCATGGCGTAGGGCACCGACTGCGGCTTGGCCTTCTTGATGGTGCGCAAAGCCTCCACGAACTCGTCAATGGTCTTGGGCACGCGGTTGACACCGGCCTCTTGCATCACGGCCCGGTTGCCCACGATGGCAATCGAGCCGGCCGTCCACGGCAACCCGAGCTGCTTGCCCTTGTAGTCGCCCAGGGTGAGCAGGCCCGGGTTCATCTGGCGACTCAGATAGCCCTTGCCGTAGACCTCGTTGAGGTCGACCATCCGGTTGGTGCCGGCAAACTGGGGCAGCCAGCGCTCGGCCAGTTGCACCACATCGAGCGCCTGCCCGGAGCGCAAGCGCAACAAGATGTTTTGCTGCATCTGCGCCCAGGGAAATCCGACCACGTCAAGCTTGACGTCCGGGTTGGACTTGCGAAAGGCATCGAACATGGCCGTGAGCGTCGGCTTGCTCGCCGCCTCATCGTGAGACCAGCCGACATACGTCAGGGCGCGCGACTGGGCGTGCGCGCCCGTTGCAGCCCAGGCAGCACCTGCCGTGATGGATTTCACAAGATTGCGACGCGTCAACATAGCCTGCCTCCTGAATGTGATGGCGCGATGCCAAAGTGATGGCGATGCATTTAAGTTCCGTTGATCGGAACAAATAATCTGGCAGGATTATTTCCGATGCCGTGGTTCCATCCATTGGGACTTACCCGATCGCCCCGCGGGTGGGCCAGGGGTCTAATATCGCCGCCCATGCGAACACAAGACCCGATCGAGCCCAGCGCGGCCAACGGCCAGTCGCCAGCGCGCGCACCGGCGACTACGGCCCTGAGCGGCGCGGCTGCGCCCGGGGTGGGCGTGCTTGAGAAGGCGATGAACCTGCTCAACATCGTCTCCAAGAATCGCGCGCCCATGACCTTCACGCAGCTGCTCAGGCAGGCGGGGCTGCCCAAGGCCTCGCTGCACCGAACGCTGGCCACTTTGACGCGCGAGGGCTTGCTGCGCCACGACCCCTTCAACAAGACCTTCAAGCTGGGCTTTCGGCTGCTCGAGCTGGCCCACGAGGTCTGGAGCGACTTCGACCTGCGCCTGGCCGCGCAAGACGAGCTGACCCGTCTGCGCGACCGCCAGGAAGAGACCGCGCTGCTGGCCACGCTGGACCAGGACCAGGTGGTGGTGGTGGCCTGCGAAGAGGCGGGCCGGCAGGCGGCGATGTCGGCCTCCACCGGCACGCTGCTGTCGCTGCAGGACAGCGCTTTGGGCCATGCGATTGCAGCGCATCTGGACCCGGTGCGCCAGCGGCGCCTGCTCGACGAGGGCGCAGCGCGCAGCGGCGCGGTCGATGCCCAGCAGTGGAAGCTCGACATGCAGTCGCGCTGGAACCTGACCAGCGCACGCGGCTACGCGCTGGTGGGCAGTGACATCGCTGCCGATTGCCTGTCGGTGGCCGTGCCGGTGTTCGACATCGAAGGCCGTCCGGTCGGCGCGATCGGTCTGACCGGTGCGGCCGACCGTCTCGATGAGGCCAGGGCGCACGCGCTGTCATCGGAGCTGATCGGCGCGGCGCGGCGCATCGCCCACAACGCCGGCGGCCAGGCGATGTCGATCCAGCCGCAGTCACCGCCCAAGCGCAGCGACGACAAGGTGCAGTGGGAATGCGTGGTGCCGGCGCGCTCGCTGCTCGGTGAAGGCCCGCTGTGGTCGACCCGCGATGCGGCCCTGTACTGGGTCGACATCCTCACCCCCTCGGTCCATTGCCACCGCGGCCCGGGACACGACAGCACCACGCCCCTGGGCACCATGGTCAGCGTGGCCGTGCCCAAATCCTCGGGCGGCCTGCTGCTGGCCACGCCAGGGGGCTTGATGGGCTGGCAGGGCCCTGGCGAGCCGCTGAACTGGTTCTCCCATCCCGACGCGCAGCGGGCCAACAACCGCTACAACGACGGCAAGTGCGACCGCCGCGGCCGGCTGTGGGTGGGCTCGATGGACATGGGCGCAACAGCGAACCGGGGCAGCCTGTTCAAGGTCGAGGCCGACGGTCAATTTGCGCGCATGGAAAGCGGCGTGACCGTGGCCAACGGGCTGGGCTGGAGCCCGGACAACCGGCACATGTATTTCACCGACTCGTTTCGCCGCACGATTTACCAATACGAGTTTGACCTCGATGCGGGCACGCTGAGCAACCGGCGCCCCCTGATCGTGCTCGGCCCGGAAGAGGGAACGCCCGACGGGCTGACCGTTGACCAGGACGGCTGCCTATGGGTGGCGCTGTGGGATGCCTGGAGCGTGGTGCGCTTCAGCCCGCAAGGCCAAGAGGTGATGCGCGTGCGGCTGCCGGTGCCCCGACCGACCAGTTGCTGCTTTGGCGGCCCGCAGCTCGACACCTTGTACGTCACCAGCGCCTCGGTTCGCCTGAGCGCCGAATCGCTCAAGGCCGCCCCGCTGTCAGGCTCGCTGTTTGCCCTGCACATTCCGGGCGTCAGGGGCCTGCCCGAAACCGTGTTTGCCGGCTAAGCGGCAGCGCCAAACGCCGCTCTGGCGCCAGATGCTCGGCGGCCGGCTGGGCTGGGGCGGCAACAAACGACAGGAAAACCTACAGATCACCACATCTTGTTGCAAGATTTAACTTTCTCGGGCGCTGGTGCGGCCATCATGCAGGTCATTGTTTGCAGGAGCCGCCATGTCAACCGAGCAAAGCCTGAGCCTTGTCACCCCCGCGCCCCAGACGGCGACGACCGTGTCGGCCGTGTCTGCCCTCTCCGAAGTGCGGCGCCCGAGCCGCCCGAGCCGCCCGAGCCTGAGCGCCGAAGAGCTCGAAGCCTTGCGTGAGGTCTGGAGCACACCGCTCATCGCCCAGCCCGTGGTACCCCGTCCCGCCCTGCTGCATTGACCCTGGAGGCGGTACGCCGCGTCAATTGATGCGCCCATCTCGCGGCGCGCCAACAAAAATCCCCGCTCAAGAGCGGGGATTTTTTTGGACGTTAGCGTTTACTTAGCAGCAACCGCTTTTTCTGCCTTGTCAACCAGGGCAGCGCCGATCTGGGCTTTCCACTTGGCGGCCACACCACGGGTGGCGGCTACAAACTGGGCCCGCTCAGCCGGCGTGAGCTGAGTCACCTTCACACCCAAGCCTTCGATGTCCTTGAGCAGCGGCCGGCCGGCTTCGACCAGACCGGCGCGGGCCAAGCCGATTTCCTGCTTGCCAGCATCCACTGCGGCCTGGCGAACGATCTCGCGGTCCTGCGGGGTCCAGCTGTTCCAGACCTCCTTGTTGGCCACAAAGACCAGCGGGTCGATCATGTAGCCCCACATCGTCACGTTCCTTTGCCCGACGGTGTGCAGTTTGGCCGCGGTGAAGATGGACACCGGGTTTTCCTGGCCGTCGATGGCGCCGGAGGCCAGCGCCGGCTGGGCGTCGGCCCAGCTCATCTGCACCGGGTTGGCGCCCAGGGCGGTGAACATGTCGATGAACAGGGGCGAGCCGACCACGCGGATCTTCAAACCCTTGAGGTCGGCAGGGGTGCGCACTTCGCGCTTGGAATTGGTCAGCTCGCGAAAGCCATTTTCACCCCAGGCCAGCGGCACGACGCCGGCACGCTCGAGGATGCCAAACACCTCCTTGCCCACCTCGCCCGAGGTCAGCGCGTCGAGCGCGGCATAGTCGCTGATGAGAAAAGGCAGGGAAAACAGATTGAGTTCCTTGACCTGGGGCGACCAGTTGATGGACGAACCAATGGCCAGATCGATCACGCCCTGACGGATCGCGGTGAACTCGCGCGTCTGGTCGCCGCCCACGAGGGAGACACCGGGGTAGAGCTTAATATTGATGCGACCCTGAGTGCGCTCGCGCACCATATTGGCCCAGATCTCGCCGCCCTTGCCCCAGGGGAAAGCAGTGCCGACCACGGTGGACAGCTTGTACTCGGCCTTGTAGCCCGGCGGCAGGGCCTGCTGGGCCTGCACGCCCAGGCTCAAGCCCAGGCCCAGGGCCAAGGCGCCGATCAGGCGGCGGGTCAGGGGTTTGAAAGATGATGACATGTTGTCTCCTTTGCTTGTCTTGGTAAAAATCAGTAACCCAAATAACGGGGCAGCCAGAGCGCCAGCGATGGCATGAACAGCACGGCCAGCAGGCTGACCATCATGCCCAGCACCAGCCACCAGACCCAGGGGAAGGTCTCCTCCATTGACGCGCCCGCCATTTTGCACGAGACCATCAGGTTGACCGCCATCGGCGGCGTGAACTGGCCGACGGCCACCATCATGGTCATCAAAATGCCAAACCAGACCGGGTCCCAGCCGTAGGTGCGCATCAGCGGCATGACCAGGGGTATGAAAATCAGAAAAATCGACACGCCATCGAGGAACATGCCCACGACGAGCAAGAGCGCCACCAGGCACAGCAGCACGCCCATGGAGCTCAGGCCGCTGTTGGTGATGGCGCGGGTGATCGGGTCGATAATGCCCAGCGTATTGACCGCGTAGGCAAAGATTGAGGCCAGCCCGATGACCAGCAGGATCACGCCCGAAATCTCGGCCGCCTCGCGAAAAATCAGGCCCAGATCGGCCCACTTGATGGTGCGGTGCACCAGCATGCCCACCAGCAAGCCGTAGGCCACCGCCACTGCGCCGGCCTCGGTGGGCGTGAACCAGCCCATGCGCATGCCGCCCAGAATCAGCACCGGCGCAAACAGGCCCCACGCGGCCTCGCGCAGGCTGGCCCAAAACGGCGGCCGCGGCAGCGACGCCTCGAGCTGGCCCATGCCGTGCTTGCGCGCCAGCCACAGCGTCGGCACGATGAGCGCCAGCCCCGCCAGGATGCCCGGGATCATGCCAGCGGCAAACAGGGCCGGCACCGACGCGCCGGGCACCATCACGCTGTAGATGATGAGCGCGATCGAAGGCGGAATCAGGATGTCGGTGGCCGCAGCCGAGCCGATGACCGAGGCCGAAAACGGCGCCGGATAACCCGCGCGCGCCATCGCGGCAATCATCACGCCACCCACCGCCGCTGCATTGGCCGGCCCCGAGCCGGAGACGCCGCCCAAAAACATGGCCACCAAAATCGCCACCACCGGCAGCATGCCCGGCCCCCGGCCAATGATGGCCACCGCAAAATTGACCAGGCGCTGCGCAATGCCCGAGCGGTCGAAGATGGAGCCCACCAGCACAAACATCGGCAAGGCCAGCAAGGGGTATTTGGTCAGCGAGGCATAAAAATTTTGCGGCGCCGCCAGCAAGCCCCAGTTGGCCGTCTCCAAATTCGACAGCCCAATGGCCAGCGCGCCGCCCACCCCCAGAGCCACCCCGATGGGCACGCCCGCGAGCATGAGCACCACAAAGACGATGAACAGGCAGGCGCCGATCATGCCGCCTCCTTGAGCAGGCGCTGGCCGCGCTGCAGCGAGCGGGCGCACAAGATGCCGCAAAACACCGGCAGCCACACCGAGTACCACCACTTGGGGATGCCGATGGCCGGCGAGGTCTCATTGAAGCGGAACTCGTCCCAGGCCATCTGCGCCGACAGCACGCCCAACAGCGCAAAAAACGCCGCCACCGCCAGCGCCGAGAGCAAAGCCAGTCGCCGCTGGCGCGCCGGCGTGCCGCCGGCAAAAAAATAGTCGACCCGGATGTGGCTGTCGCGCACCAGCGCTGCAGCGCTGCCCGCCAGGCTGAGCACGAGCATCAGAACGCAAGAAATCTCTTCGGTCCAGGCAAAGGACTGGTCGGTGAAATAACGCACGAAGACGTTGAGCAGGGTGATCAGGAGCAGGGCCGCCATCAAAAAGGCGCCCAGCGTGTCCTCAAAAACGCGGTGGGGCTTCATGCCGATGAGCATAGCCTAAACTCGCGTGCGCCCCCCGCCCAGCAGCCGCTGGCCCACTGAAGGAATGCACTTGCCGGCACCCGACACTTTAGACACCTTGCGCCAGCTCTACCGCTGCATGAGCCGCATCCGCGCCTTCGAGGATGCGGCCGAAATCGTCAGCCAAGGCGGCGTGAGCGCCTACAACAAAACCGCAGACGGCAGCGCCAAGGTGCGCGGCCCGCTGCACCTGTCCACCGGCCAGGAGGCCGTGGCCGCTGGCGTGTGCGCCCACCTGCAGCCCAGCGACCTGCTCACCTCGACCCACCGCGGCCACGGCCACACCCTGGCCAAGGGCGCCGATCTGACCGGCATGATGTGCGAGCTCTACGGCAAGGCCAGCGGCTTTAACGGCGGCAAAGGCGGCTCGATGCACATCGCCGACTTCTCGGTGGGCATGCTCGGGGCCAACGGCGTGGTCGCCGCTGGGCTGCCGATCGCCGTGGGCGCGGCCCATGCACAAAAACTGCAAGGACAAAGCGCAATCACGGTCTGCTTTTTTGGCGACGGCGCCATCAACCGCGGGCCGTTTTTGGAGTCGCTCAACTGGGCCCGCATCCACCAGTTGCCGGTGCTGTTTGTCTGCGAAGACAACCGCTGGAGCGCCACCACCGCCAGCGCGCCCATGACGGCCGGCGAGGGCGCATCGGCACGCAGCGCCAGCCTGGGCATTGCCGCCAGCCCCGTCAATGGCAACGAGGTCTGGAGCGTGCATGCGCTGGCTGGCGAGCTGATCGCGCAGGTGCGCTCGGGCAGCGGTCCGCGCCTGCTGCACGCCATCACCTACCGGCTCAAGGGCCATGTGTCGGTCGATCCGGCCGCCTACCGCGACCCCGAAGAGCTGCGCCAGGCCCAGCTACTCGATCCGATGCTGCGCGCCCGCGAGCATTACGCGCAGCTCGGCGGCGCGCCGGCCGACCTGCAAGCGATCGACCAGGCGGCAGCCGCCGAGGTGCAGCGCGCCATGGCCGCCGCCGATGCGGCGCCCTGGCCCGAGGCAGCAGCGGCCTACACCGACATCCAGACCACCGGGGAGGGGCAATGGTTTTGAGCCCGCAAACGCTCAGCTACAGCCAGGCTGCGGTGCGCGCCATCGAGTGCGAAATGCAGGCCGACGAGCGCGTGGTCGTGGTCGGCGAGGACGTCGGACGCGGCGGCATCTTTGGCCAATACAAGGGCCTGCAACAGCGCTTTGGCAGCTCGCGCATCATCGATGCACCCATCAGTGAGGCGGCCATCATGGGCGCTGGCGTGGGCATGGCCCTGGCCGGTCTGCGGCCGGTGGTGGAAATGCGCGTGGTCGACTTTGCCCTGTGCGGCATGGACGAGGTCATCAACCAGGCCGCCAAAAACCGCTACATGTTCGGCGGCCAGGGCCG